>DAOVKH010000158.1 GCA_030631875.1 Deltaproteobacteria bacterium
CTAAGTCCTACGGAAAGGGCGAGGCACGGATAGAGGTCTTAAAGGATCTGACGCTGAATATAGACGGCGGCGAGAGCCTTGCCGTGCTCGGCGCTTCAGGGGCCGGTAAGTCCACTCTTCTGAATATCATAGGCGCGCTCGATAAACCAACGAGCGGCAAGGTCTCTTACGGCGACCAACTGATATTCGATATGGATGAACGACGGCTGGCCGCCTTCAGAAACAAGATGGTCGGTTTCGTATTCCAGTCGCACCACCTGCTACCGGAGTTCAGTGCCGTAGAGAACGTAATGCTTCCGGCACTAATAGGAGGCGTGGACTTTTCTGCGGCGCGAGTCTCGGCCGTAAGGCTTCTCGAGAGGGTCGGCCTTGGCGGTCGCCTTGAACACAAGCCCGGAGAACTCTCCGGAGGAGAACAACAGCGATGCGCCATAGTGCGCGCCATTATAAGGACGCCAAAGGTGATACTCGCCGACGAGCCGACGGGAAACCTCGACAGCCGAACAGGCGAAGAGGTCTTTAACCTCTTACTTGAATTAAATAGAGAAGAAGGTACGTCACTCGTAGTGGTTACGCATAATGAAGAGCTTGCCGCGAAGCTCTCTCGTCGGATAAGGATGACCGACGGAAACGTAGCGGAAGTATAGCAACGCAGATTTAAGTACTCTATAAAAACGAATTGAGGAGTTTATATTTACTTGAAGTTTACAGCCTTATTTATATATACATTTTTTATAACCATCTTTATGTGCACTAATGTATTTGCCGAAGACCTTATAGAGACCGAAGGTGCAACCGAAGAAGTCTCGGTAGAAGAAAGTACCACCTCTAAGGAATCCGGCGGACTTACCGTCCTGCCCGTACCTTTTGAGATACACGCAAGCGCCGAGGCGCGCCCGGAGACGACAGAGATTAGAAGGATCGTCATGGAATCCTTAACCGCCTCCATAAAGAAGAGTCCGGCCGATAAACGCACTCTGGAGATTATAGGGTTGGAGGCATTAAAGGCCGCCTACGCTGAATCCGGCGAAGCGGCATTTACCTACGACAATGCCATTGAAATAGCCCGTCGAGTTGGTGCCGAGTTTTTGATAACCGGTACGGTTACCGCCCTCGGCAATAGTATAAATGTAGCGTGGCGCGTAATCGACGTAGGGAATGACGACGCGATAGCCTTCCATAGCCTTAACGTAGAAGACACAAGCGCGCTTAACCTAAAGCTCGCACCACTTGGACGCACGACCTACGAGGAGATACTCGCCTTCTTTGATGAGCGTCCCGTATTGAAAGAGGGTTTGATAAAAGAGATACTAATTGAGGGCAACGAACGCATCGGCGCACTTGCAATAACAAAGAAGCTCAACAGCCAAGTCGGAAATGCCTTCTCCGCGGACGAGCTTAGAGAAGACATACATACGATATACGACATGGGATACTTCAGCGACGTTACGGTCAAGCTCCTCGACAAAGGGGGCGCGGCCAATGGTAAGACTCTCGTCTTTGAGGTAAAGGAAAAACCATTCATAAAGTCCGTCTCACTCGAAGGCAACAAAGATGTAAAGAATGAACCTATAGAAGAGGTCCTGACCGTTAAGAAGTCAACACTGGTCGACCACATAATAATTCAGGAAGACGCCGAACGAATACGCGTCCTATATACACAAAGAGGCTACTACATGGCCGTGGTGACACCGAAGATTACGGCGAAAGGCACGGGAGCATCCGTTACATTCCTTATAGACGAAGGTCAACAAGTGAAGGTACGTTCTATCGCCATAACCGGACGCAGTGCCTTCTCCAAACGAAAGATACGAAAGATGATGGAGACGAAGAAGGCCGGCCTCCTTACATTTATAACCAACTCGGGAAGCTTCGATGAGTATGTATTTGAAAGCGACCTCGATAAATTGACAGACCTCTACTACGATAACGGATACGTGACATTCAAGGTTACCGATAAACGCGTCCTCCTTAGCGAAGATAAGAGATGGTTCGACATAACGATAGACGTAGAAGAGGGTCTTCGCTATCGCATAGGCGATATCGATATAACAGGCGACACCGACCTCTTTACGGATAAGGAGCTCTTCAAGGCTCTGGGCATTAAGAAGAAGCGCGTATTTAGCCGTGCCAAGCTGAAGGAAGGGCTCGATAAAGTGCGCTACCTCTATGGAGACGAGGGCTTTGCCTACGCCGAGGTAGATACTTCCACCCGACTAAACCCCGATGAAAAAACGATAGACCTGAACGTCAGTATCAGTAAGCAGAGCCCGGTCTATATAGAGCGAATAGACATACGCGGCAATACAAAGACGCGCGATAAAGTAATAAGAAGAGAGATGGAACTGAACGAAGGCGACCTATTCTCCGCTACAAAGCTAAAACACAGCGGGAATAACCTGCGCAGGCTCGGCTACTTCGAGGATATGCGCATAAACAGAAGCGTCGGAACGACACCGAATAAGATGAAGTTAGATGTAGACGTAATGGAGCGTCCGACCGGAGCCGTTACATTCGGCCTCGGCTACAGCTCTGTCGATAAGATGTCAACGAGTGCCTCCATATCGCAAACAAACCTGCTTGGCACGGGCCTTAAGCTCAATGCCTCCGGTAGCGTAAGCTCCAGTAGTTCGCGTTACGTAATAGGCTTTACCGAACCGTGGTTATTTGAAAAACCCATCTCGGCGGGCTTTGACCTATACAAGACTACAAAAGACTACACAGACTTCAGTATGGATACAGACGGCTTTGGCCTGCGCCTGGGTTTTCCTCTATATAAAAGAACCACGCGCGGATATCTCTCGTATAGATACGAAGAGGTTACCATAGACGACATATCCCCTACGGCCACGATAACGATTCAGGAGCAAGCCGGCGTAGGCACGCTCAGCAGTGTAAAGGCGTTGATTCATCACGACTCGCGCGATAACTTCTTCTTTCCGAGTGAGGGAAGTGTAGTAAGGCTCTCAAGCGAGATGGCAGGAGGCGTACTTGGAGGAACAAACAGTTATCTGAAGCACGAATTTAGCGTAAAGAAGCTCTTTCCGCTTAGAAAAAACTGGACCTTCTCGCTTAAGGCTTCCGGCGGCTATATGCACGGCTTCGACAATAAGGAAGTCCCGCTATATGAACGCTACTACATGGGCGGAATAAATACCATCCGAGGCTTTGAGTCACGCTCGGTGAGTCCGGAAGACCCCGTAACAGGGGAATTAATCGGAGGACTCAGCAACGCCCTCTTCTCGGCAGAGCTCGTATTCCCGCTCTTCCCCGAAGAGAAGATGATGGGCGTTATATTCTACGACCAAGGGAATTCATATGAAAAAGACATAGATTTAAATGACATGAGAAATAGCACAGGAGGCGGAATCAGGTGGTTCTCACCCATGGGGCCACTTAGGCTCGAGTGGGGTTACAACCTCGACAAGAGGTTCGGTGAGAGAGAATCGCTATGGGAATTCACCATAGGCGGATTATTTTAATATATAAAAATAAATAAAGGAGCATGCAGATGAAAAAACTACTGGTAACACTGGCGATTGTAATACTAATAGGTCTTCCGCAGATGGCAACGGCAAAAGACCTTAAACTCGGATACGTGAGCATAGATAAGATAATGGGAGCTTCCGAGGCCGCGAAGGCCGTAAAGGCCGATATTGACGAAAAGCTCAATGTCCTAAAGAAAAACCTAAAGGTAAAAGAAGATGCCTTAAGGAAACTCGTCAAAGAGTATCAGGATCAACGGTCCATAATGAAGGACGAGGTTCGCATGGAAAAAGAAAAAGAACTTGCCGAGAAAGACATGGAATATAAACAACTCGTCGCGGTGGCAGAACGCGGCATATCCGAAGACCTTAAGAACTACGACATAGAGATGCTCGACGATATAAAGGCGGTCATCGAGGTACTCGGAGAGAAGAAGGGTTACGATATAATCTTAGACGAGATGATGGGCGGGATAGTCTACATAGACTCAAAGTACGATGACCTCACCGACGAGACACTCAAGGCCTATGACAAAGCCTTTAAGAAGAAAGATAAAAAATAAGGACGCACGTAATATTGAAAAAGACGCTGACAATTAAAGATATAGCAAAGCTCGTAGGCGGAGAGGTCTTTGGAGACTCGTCGAGTACCATATCGGCCATTACCGATATAGAGACGGCCACAAAAGGCGATATAGCATTTATATCAAACCCAAAGTACGCCTCTCAGCTATCGACGACAAAGGCTTCTGCCGTACTCGTAACTCCCGATACGGAGAAGGTCGAGGGCATAAACCTTATAGTCGTAAAGGATCCGTATCTGGCATTCGC
>DAOVKH010000056.1 GCA_030631875.1 Deltaproteobacteria bacterium
GAGCTAAGGGGCTCGCTCGAGAGTCGTCGTTTAATAGAGAAGGCCAAGGGGTTCTTGATGGAGGAGCGTTCTATAAGCGAAGACGCGGCATTTGCTCTCATACGCACAAGGAGTATGAATGAACGTAGCTCCATGAAGGACGTCGCCAAGGCTTTGATCGAAGAATTAGGATAGTCTCTTATAGAAAGAGGTATTAGGTGAAAGAGGTAATTATAATCCAGCAGGTGCCGCATGAGGGGTTGGGGGTCATAGGCAAGGAGCTTAGAAAGAACTCTTTCGCGACTCGCATAGTAAAGGTATACGCAGGCGATACCATACCAAAGAAACTCTCCGCCGATACTTCGCTCATAGTTATGGGCGGCCCGATGGGCGTATATGAAGAGACCTCTTACCCTTTCATAAAGGAAGAGTTGGCCTTGATAGAAGACTCACTTGGCAGGGGCTTACCTGTGCTTGGCATATGCCTCGGTGCTCAGTTAATGGCGCGCGCCGCAGGTGCAAAGGTCTTTAAAGGGAGCACAAAGGAGATTGGCTGGTATAAGATTACCTTAACGAAAGAAGCCGAGAGTGATAAGCTCTTCACGGGGCTTCCCAGAGAGCAGGTGGTATTCCAATGGCACGGCGACACATTCGATCTGCCAACGGGGGCTGTAAGGCTTGCGTCGAGCGAGTTATTTCCAAATCAACTCATACGCATAGGCGCTAATAGCTACGGCCTGCAGTTTCACTTAGAGGTTACCGCCGGGATGATTATAGAGTGGCTAAGCGAGGAGGAGAACCTTAAAGAGCTTGAAGGTCTTAAGGGGGTAATCTCACATGAAAATATAATAGAAGCCACACCGTCTTACATAGATGCACTTTCGAGAGACGGCTCAAGTGTTTTTTCGAGGTTTTTAAGGTTATAGGCTAAAGGTCCATCAAGGGCAATATTATTAAAGAGGCAGCGGAGCCTTCTTTTAAAAACTGAAGTACAACAGTGAAAGAAGGGAGAAGGCAGATGAAAATATTTAAAGTGATGATCTTCGGTCTTTTGGTATTTACAATGGGGTTGGTATCTACCCCTAAGACCGCGAGCGCATTTGAGGCAGAAGGTGACGCGTCGGTAGATGTGCTTTCGACCTATGTATGGAGAGGTCAAAACCTTGGTGGTAATGAAGGTGTTGTTCAGCCCTCGATGACCATATCGGGCGATAACCTTTCGGTTAATCTGTGGGCAAACTACGATGAGGAAGAGCATGAGCATAATGAGACGGATTTGACCATAAACTATAACCGTTCCATGGAAGGTTATAGCTTTGATATGGGTTTTATATACTACGCCTTAGAAGGGGCGGATAACGATACAAAGGAGATATACTTGGGCGTAGCCTTAGAGGACAGACCTCTTAGCCCGTCACTTACCTATTACCTCGATATAGACGAGGGTAGCGGCAGTTTTGTCGTATTGGCGATAGGCCAGTCTCTCGTAGTTAATGATAAGGCAGGCCTTGACCTTGGCGCGTCAATATCCATGAACTTTGAGAACGATATGATGCAGACCGATATAAATTTAGATGGCAACATAGATGAATTCAACGGCCTATATAACGCCGAGTTTAGCGCGGCCTTTAATTACGAGGTCGTCGACGGCATAACCGTATCGCCGAAGATAGCTTATAGCTTTGCAGTCAGTAATGAGGCCCAAGATACGCTCGATGTTGTTAACTCAAATGGAGAGAGCGACGTTCTTTACGGCGGCGTAGGCGTTTCGGTAAGTTTCTAAAGAAGTTAGTATATTGTTCTTACGGCAAGGTTGCCGTATATAAATCTTCGGAGGTTTTATCATGAAGGCAAAGTTCAATGAAGAGCTTTTGGCATACGCCAAGAAGTTTTTTAGAGGCTCTTTGACATTAGTTTTTTCGCTTTTCATTGTGGGTGCTTTATCGACCATCTCTTTTGCAGAGGAGGTCGGTCTCAATACTACGGGCTTTAGCGGTATAGACAAGGCCGATACGCTTTGGGTCATGGTCTCGACGGCAATGGTCATGCTAATGATACCGGGGCTGGCACTCTTCTACGCCGGCATGGCCAGAAGGAAGAACGTACTCAGCACGATGATGCACAGTTTCTTTATAATGTGCCTTATCACAATACAATGGGTATTATTCGGCTACAGCCTTTCCTTTGGTACTGATATAGGCGGCTTGATAGGCGGTCTTACATTCGTAGGCTTAAACGGCGTCGGCACGGAGGCATTTGGTACGATACCGCACCTCGTCTTCATGGCCTTTCAGGGAATGTTCGCGGCCATAACGGTCGCACTCATAACCGGAGGCTTTGCCGAGAGGATGAAGTTTTCGGCCGTTGTGATATTCGCCCTTCTCTGGGCGACCTTTGTCTACGACCCGCTTTGTCATTGGGTATGGGGTGCCGGCGGTTGGTTAAATGAACTCGGCGCAAAGGACTTTGCCGGAGGCATGGTCGTCCACATCAGTTGCGGAGTTTCGGCTCTTGTTGCGGCCATCGTAGTCGGTAAGCGCAGAGGATTCCCAAAGCAGTTGATGGCTCCGCATAACCTGGGGCTTACGGTACTCGGTATGGGGCTCTTGTGGTTTGGCTGGTTTGGCTTTAATGCAGGCAGTGCCCTTGCCGTAAACGAGATAGCCGCGATGACATTCGTTACGACAAATGTCGCCGCCGCCATTGGTTGCCTCACTTGGGTATTCATTGAGTGGATACATCGTGGCAAGCCGACGGTCTTGGGCGCGGTCTCAGGAGCGGTAGCAGGGCTTGGTTCGATAACACCGGCATCGGGTTTCGTAACACCTGCCTTTGCCATGCTCATAGGGATATTCGGCGGTGCGATATGTTATTGGGCAGTGAGTGTCTTAAAGCCAAGGCTTGGTTACGATGACACGCTCGACGTATTCGGTATCCACGGCATAGGCGGCATACTCGGCACTCTGGCGATAGGTCTTGTGGCCTCGGTCGGTGGAGCAACGGGTCTCTTCTTTGGGAATCCGCCGCAGTTGTGGAAGCAGTTCGTAGGAGTTACGGCAACGATAGCTATATCCATAATAGGTACTCTGATAGTACTAAAGGTAGTCGATCTCTTAGTCGGCCTCAGGGTGAGTGAAGATATGGAGGTCGAGGGCTTGGATTACTCACAACACGGAGAGAGCGGATATAATCTATAATACAATAATGCTACGCTACATTGTCGTGTCGTAGTATTTGGGTAATTAAGATATAAATGTGTTTGGCAAAGACGCCACTACACCGATTGTCCTTAACGGGGCTTCTGGAGTAGTGGCGTCTTTTTTTATTTATATAAAAACCGAGGAGGTTAAGCGATGAAGAAGATAGAGGCGATAATAAAACCCTTTAGGCTCGATGACGTAAAGAAGGCTCTGAACGATATTCAGATAGAGGGGATGACCGTGACCGAGGTAAAGGGTTTTGGTCGTCAGAAGGGTCATACCGAACTATACAGAGGTGCCGAGTATGTCGTAGATTTTTTGCCGAAGATAAAGGTAGAGGTCGTTACGACTACCGAGCTCGCGCCAAAGGTAGTAGAGGTTATCGTAGAGGCGGCCAAGACGGGGAAGATAGGAGACGGTAAGGTATTTGTATCTTCTATAGAGGAGGCTGTAAGGATTAGAACCGGTGAGACCAGCGAAGAGGCTCTTTAAAGATAGCTTACCTATAAAAGAAAGAATAATACAAAGGAGATATTATGAAGAAGAAACTTAGAAGTATGGCGGTTTTTCTTATGGCTCTCTTCCTGCCGTCTATTGCGATGGCCTCTGAGGGTGGTATTAATACGGGCGATACGGCCTTTATAATATTATGCGCGGCTCTCGTTATGTTGATGACGCCGGGGCTGGCGTTCTTCTACGCCGGTATGGCGAGGAAGAAGAATATCCTTAATACAATGATGTTGAGCTTTGTGATGCTCTGCCTTATAAGCGTTCAGTGGGTGCTATGGGGTTATACCTTGGCCTTTGGCCCGGACGTATCGGGCATAGTCGGTAACCTCGACTTCTTTGCGCTAAAGGGTGTAGGTATGGAGGCAAACGGCACGATACCGCACTATGTATTCATGGTATTCCAGGGGATGTTCGCCATAATAACGGTGGCACTCATAACAGGTTCTATAGTCGGCAGGATGAAGTTCTCGGCGATAGTCATCTTCGCCCTTATGTGGTCGACCATTATATACGACCCGCTTTGCCATTGGGTGTGGGGCGGCGGATGGCTTGCCGCTTTCGGAGGCTTGGACTTTGCAGGGGGCACGGTCGTGCACATAAGCTCCGGAGTTTCGGCTTTGGTCTTGGCCATAGTCGTCGGTAAGCGCAAGGGGTATCCGCGCGAGGCAATGGCTCCGCACAATTTGGGATATACGCTTCTTGGTTGCGCGCTACTTTGGTTCGGCTGGTTTGGTTTCAACGCCGGTAGTGAGCTTGCGGCAGATGGTGTAGCGGCTCTCGCATTTGTCGTAACCAATACGGCCGCCGCCGCAGGCGGGCTTGCTTGGATATTTATAGAATGGCTAAGGAAAGGTAAGCCAACGGCACTGGGGCTTGCCTCAGGTGCGGTGGCAGGGCTTGTAGCCATAACGCCGGGCGCGGGCTTTGTAGGCCCCGTCTCTGCGATAATCATCGGTATCGGCGGCGGAGCTTTTTGCTACATGGCGGTAAGTTACCTTAAGCCAAGGCTCGGCTATGATGATTCGCTCGACGTATTCGGCATCCACGGCATAGGCGGTATTTGGGGTGCTATGGCAACGGGCTTGTTTGCTTCGGTCGGCGATACCATGGGTGCGTTCTTCGGTAACCCCGCTCAGATTGTCGCTCAGCTGATAGGCGTTGTGGTGACGATAATCTTTGCAGTCGTAGGGACGTATATTATCCTCATGGTCGTCAAGGCCATAACGGGTGGACTCAGGGTTAGTGATGAGGAGGAGTCCATAGGCCTTGATCTATCCGAACACGGAGAGAGCGGGTATAACTTTTAGTAAGCCGTAGAGTAAAGAGTAGTGGTCTTTAAGTGAGGACGCTGTCGGTTAACTTTACAGGCCGACAGCGTTCTTTTTATTTAAAAGGTTTGTTTGTTTCAGGAAAGGTTCGGTATGAAGAAGAAACTCGTAATAATAGGTAACGGCATGGCGGCGATGGCCGCCCTCGAAGAATTACTAAAACTCGACGCATGCATTGACTACGATATAACGGTATTCGGCGCTGAGCCTCACCATAACTATAATAGGGTACTCTTGTCGCAGGTCTTATCTGGCGAAAAGCCTGCGGAGGATATAACGATACACGATGACAAGTGGTATAGAGAAAACGGCATTGAGTTAAAGGCTGGCGTTAAGGTATCCGCTATAGATAGGGTGAAGCGCGCCGTCATAACAGAAGGCGAAGTCTTCTACTACGACAAGCTCGTCATCGCCACGGGTTCTACGGCATTCATGCCGCCAATAGGTGGCGCAGATAAAGACGGCGTATTTACATTCCGTACTTTAAATGATTGCGAGCGCATAAGAGAGGCTGTCAGTGAAGGTGGAAAAGAAGAGCGACGTAAGGTCGCCGTAATAGGAGGAGGCTTACTTGGCCTTGAGGCCGCCGATGCCATATCAAGGCTCGGCGCAGATGTAACGGTCGTTCACTTGGCAGATATGTTGATGGAGCTTCAGCTTGATGCTACATCTGCCGAGCTTCTATTGGACGACCTTCAGGCGATGGGCATAGAGGTGCTCCTAAATAAAGAGACCGTCTCCATTGAAGGCGGCGAGTCCGTCAGTGTGCTAAAATTTAAGGACGGAAGTGTTTTGGAAATTGACACGGTCGTCGTATCGGTTGGCATCAGACCCAATATCGAACTTGCCTATGAGTCTGGCGTATATTGCAAACGAGGTATTGTCGTGAGCGATACGATGCAGAGCTATGACCCGGCCATCTATGCCATAGGCGAGTGCGTCGAGCATCGTGGGCGCACCTTCGGCCTCGTAGGTCCGATATTCGATCAGGCGCGTGTATTGGCCGACCACCTAAGTGGTACGGCACGTCTTGTATTCGCAGATAAGCCGACTTCGGCGAGGCTTAAGGTCCCGGGGATTGACCTCTATAGCGCAGGTTGTGTTACTCATGACGGTGACGACGAAGGAGTCGATACGATCGAATTCTTAGATAGGTCATCAAAGCTATATAAGCGTATCTTTATAAAAGATAATCGTATAGAAGGCATAGTCATCTTCGGCGACACAACGGACGGCGCGCGCCTCTTCGGTTATCTTCAGGAAGGTCGTGACATAAGCGATATACGCTCTACGATATTATTCGGCGAAGGTGTAAAGAGCGGCGGAGTTAATATCGACACTATGACAGACGATACGATAGTATGCGGCTGTAATGGAGTAACGAAGAAGATGATAATTGATGCCGTTGAGACGAAGGGGTTATTTACGCGCGCCGACGTATGTAAGGAGACTCGCGCGTCGAGCTCCTGCGGCGGGTGCGGAGATCTTATAGATGTCTTACTCGAATCCGTACTTGGCTCTAACTTTGAGTCGGCGACGGCTACGGGCATATGCGAATGTACGAAGTATACGCGAGAGGATATAATAAAGAATATTCAAGAGCGTCGTCTCTTGTCGGTAGGAGAGGTCTTGGAGACTCTCGGTTGGGAGACGGTCGGTTGCGAAGCGTGCCGTCCGGCTATAAATTATTATGTTTCTATGGTATGGCCTCTCGAGGCCTTAGACGACAGGAGTTCAAGGCTCGTCAATGAACGTGAACACGCCAATATTCAGGCCGACGATACATTCTCGGTCGTGCCGAGGATGTACGGCGGCGTTACCACACCCGATGAACTTAGGCGTATCGCAAAAGCGGCCGATGACTATAGCGTACCTCTTGTAAAAATAACGGGAGGGCAGAGGATAGATCTCATAGGCGTTAAACGTGAAGACTTAAGCGACGTTTGGAAGGCACTTGATATGCCTTCGGGCTTTGCATACGCAAAGGCGCTCCGCACGGTAAAGAGCTGTGTCGGGAAGCTCCACTGCAGGTACGGTACTCAGGATTCGTTGACGCTCGCCGTAGATTTGGAGAAGTACTTTGAAGGCCTTTGGATGCCTGCCAAGGTTAAGCTCTCCGTTAGCGGATGTCCGAGAAATTGCTCGGAGAGCGGCATTAAGGACGTAGGCATCGTAGGCGTTAAGGGCGGCTTTGAGATACTCGTAGGTGGCTCAGGAGGAATTGAATCCAAAGGAGCTAAGCCGCTGATTATAGTAGAGACGGCAGAGGAGGTCTTGGATATTACAGCGGCCTTTCTGCAGTATTATCGAGAGAGTGCCGACTATGGAGAGCGCACCTATAAGTGGGTGAGGCGAGTTGGCCTTGACCGCATTAAGAAGAGTATAATAGAAGACGACCTTCGGCGCGCTGAGCTTTCAGCGAGGATGGAGGAGGCACTTAGCGGTACGTACGATCCCTGGAAAGAGAAGATAGCTTAGCTATCTTCGGAGATAATCCTTAGAAGCGTACTTATCTTTGCGTCGATATCTTGAGCCAAGAGTATCTCTGAGATGAGAGCTACACCCGACTTCTTGCTCGCCAGTGCCTTTAGTACCGAGTCGAGGTTTGCTTCTGTAATGCCGCCGATGGCCGTGATGGGTACGCTTACTCTATCGGCGGCCGCGCGGAGCATCTCAAGGCCAACAACTTTGCTTGCGTCCTTCTTTGTCTTGGTCGGGAATATCGGGCCTATGGATATGTAATCTACAAAGCCTGACTTCGCAAGCTCGTTGCCGTATAGGGCTTCTTCTACGGTGTGCGTTGAGTAGCCGATAATCTTATCCTCGCCGAGCAGTTCGCGCGCTTCTTCAGGGGGTATGTCCTCTAAACCGATATGGACACCGTCGGCGTTGCTCATAAGGGCTACATCAATGCGATCGTTTATGATGAGCTTGGCTTCATACTTATCTGTGATAATTCGTAGCTCGCGCGCAAGCCTCAGTAACTCGCCTGAGCCTGCATCCACCTTCATCCTCAGCTGTATCGTCCTTACGCCTGCGGCGAGTATTCGAGCCGCAATTGTGGGGATATCTTCAGCCCTAACGTATGAGCTGTCTACTATGGCATATAGCCGTGAGACGGCTCGCATGTTTGCGGCGTCTCTATCTTTTTCAGAGCAAAACAAATCTATACCACCTTTCGATAATCTGTTACCATAACGGCTATGGTAACATTTTTATATTGCGATTTAAATAGCCGTGCAGAGGAGGAGTACCCACATTGAGCGAAGAGATACTTACAGGGCTGGTGGTGATATTCGTATTCGGCGTAGGGGCGCAGTGGCTCTCATGGCGCCTTCGTGTGCCGTCGATACTCTTTCTGCTTATAGCGGGTGTGGTGGCAGGCCCGGTTACAGGTCTTGTAAACCCTGACGAGTTATTGGGCGACCTATTATTGCCGATAGTCAGCCTATCGGTCGGGATAATATTATTCGAGGGGGGGCTTACCCTCAAGATATCTGAATTAAAGGGGTACGGCAATGTCGTTAGAAATCTCGTTACAGTAGGTGTCATAGTTACCTGGGGTGTTATAACGCTTGCGGCTATCTTCATACTTGATCTCGGTCTCTCTATGTCTTTACTTCTTGGCGCCGTACTCGTCGTAACAGGGCCGACCGTCATCATACCTCTGCTTCGTTCCGTCAGGCCTAAGGGGCACATCGGTAGCATACTTAAGTGGGAGGGGATAATCATAGACCCGATAGGTGCTATGTTGGCGGTCTTGGTCTTCGAGGGTATCATAGCGGGTGGGCTTAAGGAAGCAGGTTCGCTTGCCGCCATAGGTATAATAAAGACGATTATAGTCGGCGGTTTTATAGGTATAGCCGCGGCGTGGATAATGGTTCAGCTCCTTAGGCGTTATTGGATACCCGACTACCTGCAAAACCCGGTGATGCTCATGGCGGTGGTTACGGCCTTTATCTTATCCGGGCACTTCCAGGCAGAGTCGGGGCTTCTTGCCGTAACGCTGATGGGCGTATATCTTGCGAACCAGAAGCTCGTTACCGTTAAGCACATCGTTGAATTTAAGGAGAACCTCAGCGTCTTGTTGATAGCAGGGCTCTTTATAATATTGGCCGCGAGGTTAACGATAGCGGAGCTTAGTTATATAGATTTTTCAGGAATTTTATTCTTGGCCGTATTGGTAGTAATCGCAAGACC
>DAOVKH010000172.1 GCA_030631875.1 Deltaproteobacteria bacterium
ACGCAAGTTGTCGGCTACGACCCATAGGTTTATGCCGTTTTCAATACTCTCGTCTTTGCGAATGCGGCCTACGAATACGTAGTCGGTTTCTTTGGTACCTGTGGCATCGATGCTCATCGGATACTTGCCCTTCTCAGGTGAGTCGACGACCTTAACACCCGGGGCTTTCTTCAGGAGCTTCCTTACACCCTCTACCGTAATCGGCTCTTCTGTCTCTATATTTATTGCCTCGCCGTGGCCCATGAAGACAGGCACTCTGACGGCCGTTGCCGTAAGGCCGATTGAATCGTCGCCTATAATCTTACGGGTCTCTTCGACCATCTTCATCTCTTCTTTGGTGTAGCCGTTATCCATAAAGACATCTATCTGCGGAATACAGTTAAAGGCTATCCTGTGCGGAAAGGCCTTGGGCTTATCCATATTCTTCAGGGTCAAGAGAGAGCCGACCTGCCCGGAGAGCTCATCCATCGCCGCCTTACCGGCGCCCGATACGGCCTGATAGGTCGAGACGACTATACGCTTAATCCCGAAGTTGTCGTGTATGGGGTTAAGCGCTACTACCATCTGTATGGTCGAGCAATTGGGGTTTGCGATTATATTTCTTTTTTTATAATCCTTGATATCCTCCGGATTTACCTCCGGTACGACGAGCGGTACGTCCGCATCCATCCTGAAGTGCGAAGTGTTATCTATGACAACGCAACCGGCCTTTGCGGCAATGGGGGCGTACTTAGCCGATACACTTCCGCCGGGGCTAAAGAGACCTATGTCGACACCTTTAAAGTCTTCCTTTGCAAGCTCTCTAACGACAATCTCCTTACCTTTAAAGTTAATCTTTTCTCCGGCGCTTCGCTCCGAGGCGAGGAGTTTCACTTCGCCTACAGGGAAGTCCCTCTCTTCGAGTATCTTTAATATTTCTTGACCAACGACACCGGTCGCACCGGCTATGGCTACATTATATTTATCTTTTTTCACGTAAGAGACCTCTCCTTAATAATTTAAGCTTAATATATTAAAATACACCTTCTGGGCGCATAAATCCAACATTTTATGTCTTTTAGGGGTTTTGTGGCGATGGGTTCCTGCCTGCGCGGGGATGACACACCGTTTTACTCTGGCACTGAGAATTGGTCGTATACGAGGAACGCAAGGGGTTAGGAGCGAGTCGCACTTTTACGTGCGTCGAGCGATCGGTCTTGAAACGTAACGCAGAGTACGAAGATTTATCGCGCCGCAGTAATAGAAGAGAGCTTTTCACCAAAACGATCCATCTTCTTGGAGGCCTCTTCATACTTGCCTCTGGCATTGCCGAGGTGTTTGCCTATGACCTCAAAGTCTTCGCCAAATCGACCGAAGTCGTTCTGAAGGGTCTCAAGTTTTGCGAGAACAGATTGAACGTGCTTGCTTATATCAAGGCCCCGCAAACCCAAGAGTATCGTCTGCAGGTAGGCGTAGAAACTATTTGGCGAGACCGGCACCACGCGCTTAGAGAATGCGTAGGCGGATAGAGTGGCGTCGCCTGAAGTGAATTCGTCTTTTATTATCGTCTCGTAGTAGACGTTCTCGGCGGGTATATACATGAGTGCGAAGTTGAATGTCCCCTCGTCGGGGATGATATAGGAGTCGGATATTTCGTCTATACGGAGCTTAACGTCCTTTATGAACTTACGCTTGGCCGTCTGTCTTTCTTTTTCATCTTCGGTGTCGACAATCTTCTTAAAGTTATCGAGCGGGAACTTAGAGTCTACCGGCACTATGCCCTGCTCTAACTTTATGACGGCATCGACTCTCGTACCACCCTTAAAGCCGTATTGGAGTTCGAAGTTTGCCTTGGGAAGTATCTGTGCCAATAGGTCGGCTAAGAAGAACTCGCCTATCTCGCCTCGAAGCTTCGGAGCGCGCAATATCTCCTGAAGGCTTGCGATATCCTTACCGACATTAAAGACCTGTTCTGTGGCCTTGCCAAGCTCGCCGAGCTCTTTATTTAGTTCTCCGACGGCGCGCGCGGCATTGTCCATTCTATTGTTGAGTTGCCCGGTAGATGTCTGGAGCTGACCGGTAACGGAGCTTAATTGCTCCGCTACCTGAGTGGTCGTACGTGCTAATTGCTCGTTTACTATTGAGATGTGTTTTGTGAGAGTGTCGCTAAGCTCCACTCGCAGGGACTCGGTCTCGCCCTTTAAGGTCTGTATGGAGTTTACTATCGCCGCCTGAGTGCCGTCGTCCTTCTTGGTACCACCGACCTTCGCGGCTACCCAAATAATCCCTCCGCAGATGACGACTAAGAGTGCGGCTATAAGATACTCCATAGAGCTTTCTCCAAAAAGTAAGTTACGTCCTTAAGAGTTCTTCCTATCCATAAACTCTCTTGCCTGATGCACGAATGCCTCAAGGCGTGTCATCGCGTTCGTATCCTCTATACCCTCGTATACCATATTGAGGTACGGGATATTATTATTATCTTCGCGCACCCTCTTGAGTATTCCGTTTACAATCGTCCCCGGCATACATGTAAATGGCATGACGTTTATTATACCGTCGGCTCCGCCCTGTATGTAGTCGATGACCTTACCGATACTGAGCGTCGTCTCGCCCTCGAAGGTATCGTCAACGTACTTGGAGGCGAGCTTCAATATTTCTTTTGTATGCAGCTCGTGTCCGGCCCTTATGTCGCCATTAAAGACATTCTCCATACGCTTTTCGAATCTTCGCTGGAAGAAGTCATTGACAAAGGTCTTGAAGAAGTCCGAGTAACTGCCCCTGGCCCAGTTCTTACGCTTGGAGACGAAGTTGGTGTAATATATCCACTCCGTTATAGGCGGAACACGCACCTCGCCGCCGAGCCTTTCGACGGTCTTAACTATATCGTCGTTACTGAAGCGGTTGCACCTGACATATATCTCTCCGACTATTCCGACGAGCGGGCGCGTGCCGACATCGTCCGTTACCTCTATTGCCTTAAAGGCGGCCTTTGCGTACTCCAGTGCCTTTATCGGGAATTGCTTTTCGCGGATATCGTCGCAGACCTTATGTAAGCACTCCCAGTAGACCTTATCGGTCTCGCCCTCGTTCTTTTCATATGGGCGTGTCTCACGCAAGAGTTTTTCTAACATATCTATGCCGAGCAAGCCCAGCCACCCAAGCTTTGGAAAATCTTTGCTTACAACGTCGAGTTCTTTGTAGAACTTTTCGTCCTGGTCGGGTGCGTATACGGGAACGTCCGGGAAGCCCAAGTCATCAAGTACGAGCCTCTGGTAACGATTGTATTGACCAAATCTGCAA
This sequence comes from Deltaproteobacteria bacterium, assembly GCA_030631875.1. Taxonomy (GTDB): domain Bacteria; phylum Desulfobacterota; class GWC2-55-46; order GWC2-55-46; family DRQE01; genus DAOVKH01. The sequence continues at coordinate 3,283 of DAOVKH010000172.1, forward strand.
GGGCCGTTGCCCGAAGGCATGAAGAAGGCACTCTTGTCTCTATCAAAGCCCTCGGAGGTAACGAACTTAACCATATCGCCTGTGGTGAGTATGGCCGGGTAACACTCCCTGCCCGAGGTATGGCGACGTCCTAAGGTCAAGGACTTATCATCTGGCATGGGCATGACTTCAGCCTCTATGTCGCAAGCCTGAAAGGCCGCGGCCAGCGCGTAGGCACCATCCGACATATTCGGTATGTAGAGCTTCTTCTTTATCTTTGTCCTGTTGAGTATGGTCTCGGTCTTTACGGCAGCCATCTTACGCCCGCGTACGTTCCTCAAGCTATCGAGGAATGCCTCACACCTTGTAATAGCGCCGGCATCCGCCGAATGCTCATCTATCTCGAGTTGCAAGAACGGTTTATCTGCGCTCACCTCTTTATAGAAGTGAGAGATGAATGAATCAGGGCCACAACCGAAGTTCGTTATATATATGGAAAACAACCTCGGATCGTCGGCAACTATCTTAGCCGTAGCGAGTATGCGTTGCCCACTCTTCCAGTACATATCGCCCGCAAGTACATCATCTATGGCATCCTCTACCGGAAGCATATCGTAAGGTATGGCAAGTGTATCCATATCGAGGAGCTTC
>DAOVKH010000042.1 GCA_030631875.1 Deltaproteobacteria bacterium
AAGTCGCTCGTCAATAACGTAGACCACGGAATGTGGACGCTGACGGCCGCGCGTAACGTTGCACTTGCCGATGAGGCTAATTGCGATATCGTAAGCCCTTGTACGGGGTGTGTCTCGAACCTTTCAAGTGTTAAGAGTGAGCTTAAGGGCGACGTCACCAAGAGAGACGAGGTCAATGCCCTCCTTAATGGTATAGATAGGGAGTTTAAAGGTAAGGCCGCACTTCGCCACCTTGTCCCCTTCTTTCACGACGAGGTCGGCATAAAGACTATAAAAGAGAATATAAAGAAGTCCTTTAAGGGCATGAAGATAGCGATACATTACGGTTGCCATATGATGAGGCCGTCGCACGCTCTAAAGAACGACGACCCACTGAACCCGAAGAAGTTTGATAATATAGTGCGCGCACTTGGGGCTGAGAGCCTCGGCTATATGACCAAGCTTAATTGCTGTGGTCAGAGCCTCGATAGGGTAGATCAGCACGATAACGCACTCCAGATGGCAAGGCTAAAGCTCACGGAGCTTCGCCGTCTTGGCGCAGACGCTTTGGCGTTATGTTGCCCGTCGTGCTTCTTGCAATTCGATAATAACCAGTTTCTTATGGAAAAAGAAGGTGAAAAGTTCGGTATACCGATACTCTATCTGACCGATCTGATTGGCCTTACCATGGGCTTTAGTGCCGAGGATCTGGGGCTTAATGCTCATAGGGTCTCTGCCACGCGCTTCCTGGAGAAGTGGGCGGATCTCAGGGAAAAAGGCGGAGAAGAAGATGCTTTGGCCGAAGGTTCGGTCGATATAAATGACGAGCTTAGCAGTGATGGAAGATTCGTATAATATAAATCAGCAAGGTATTTATTATGTCAGATAAAAAACTCAATCTCGATCTATTAAAGAAGTGTGGTGAGTGCGGAGCTTGCTTTGATCTCTGCCCGTCGTCGCTTCATATAGAGGGCTACGACCCGCGAGCCGTTATAAAGGCTATACTTGGGGGAGATAAGGCCGAGCTCGACGGCGTGCTTAACAGCAAGCAAATCTGGCAGTGCCTTGAGTGTCACCATTGTTTGGAGATGTGCTATCAGCACTACGGCTTCGAGAGCGCTATGACGGCAATGCGCCTTTTGGCCACAAAGCGCGGGATCCATCCCATTCAGGTCAAGAAGGGTTGGGATATGTTCGCAAAGACGGGCCGCCTTGGTGAGCCTAATATGGGTGCCAGAAAGAGGCTCGGTCTGCCTGAGCCTGCGGCTTCGGGTAAGGAAGAATTTTTAAAGTTATTTGAACTCTACAAGGAGTCGATAGGACAATGACACATAATTTTCAAAAAGACATAGCAGGATGCGGCCTTACGGGGTTAATAGACAAGAAGGGCAAGGGCGTTGACGGGTCTCACATAAAGACCTCGCTCTCGTTAATGACCGACCGTGGAAACGGCCTCGGCGCAGGATACGCCGCCTATGGTATATACCCTGAATTTGAAGACTACTACGCATTTCACGTAATGTATGACTTTGAGAGTAGCCGTATGGAGGTCGAGGAGATACTCAAGGCCAACTACGATATAGAAAAGAAGGAAGAGATACCGACAGCGAAGGTGGAGTCGATAGTAATAAATCCGCTTTTGATGCGTTACTTTGTAAAGCCCAAGGCCGAGAAGATTCGTCCGGGTTCGAATGAGAAGGACTTTGTCGTTCAATTCGTAATGAAGGTAAACTCTGAGATAGAGGGTGCGTACGTCTTTAGCTCAGGCAAGAATATGGGAGCATTCAAGGGGGTTGGTAACCCGCAGGAGATTGGCGACTTCTTTAAGATAGAGGAGTATACGGGCTATATCTGGACGGGACACACGAGGTTTCCGACCAATACGCCGGGCTGGTGGGGTGGGGCGCATCCCTTTACGCTCCTCGATTGGTCTATCGTCCATAATGGCGAGATATCATCTTACGGCATAAACAAACGCTACCTGGAGATGTACGGCTATAAGCTCACACTCCTGACCGATACGGAGGTCGTAGCTTACCTATTCGACCTTCTCGTCAGACGTCACGGCCTCGACATAAAGACGGCCTGTACGGTCCTTGCCGCACCATTTTGGAAAGACATCGACAGGCTCGACGACGACGAGCGTGAGGCATACACGACACTTCGTTCCACTTACGCAAGTGCATTACTCAACGGTCCGTTCTCGTTACTCTTTGGACACAGTAAGGGGCTTGTCGGTATAAACGACAGGATAAAGCTAAGGCCACTCGTCGCCGCTACGAAGGGTGATATGACATATATGGCAAGCGAAGAGAGTGCCATACGCGAGATATGTCCTGACCCTGAGCGCGTTTGGGCTCCGCGTGCCGGAGACCCGGTGATAGTCGAAAGGGAGGGCTAAGCCATGTTTAAGAGCCATGTATTGCCGGAGTATCTGGCAACGATAGATACAGATAAATGCATCAGGTGTAAGCGGTGCATACACAACTGCGGATGGGGTGTCTACTCCTGGAGCGGCGAGCGTGTGCTCATCGATACCCAAAAGTGTGTTAAGTGTCTGAGGTGTTACCACTACTGCCCTGTTGAGGCGATAGAGATAGAAGACTCCAAGACACGTTATAAAGACAACAGCAGCTGGACATACAAGAATATCAGGAACATAAAGAAGCAGGCCGAGACGGGTGGAATGCCACTTAGCGGTATGGGCTGTGATCTGCCGTTGCCTATATTATTTGATAATATGCTACTCGATGCCTGTCAGGTAACGAACCCTTCTATCGACCCTCTGAGAGAGCCGATGGAGCTTCGTACATACCTTGGCAAGAAGCCCGACAAACTTGAAGTAGAGCGCACAAAGGACGGCAAACTTAAGCTCAAAGAGGGCTTTAAGATGACGCCGCAGATTAAGCTCGACGCTCCGTTCATGTTTTCACCTATGAGCTTCGGCTCTATTAGTCTGAACGCACAGAAGGTTCTGGCAATGGCCGCCAAGGAGTGCGGTATCGTCATGAATACGGGAGAGGGTAGTCTTCACGAAGACTTGCTCCCCTATACCGACCACGTAATGGTTCAGGTTGCTTCGGGGCGTTTCGGTGTTAATCCGGATTATCTGAACGCAGGTGTAGCGTGTGAGATTAAGATTGGCCAGGGCGCAAAGCCCGGTATTGGCGGTCACTTGCCAGGAGAGAAGATTCCACTTCAGGTCGCAAAGACCCGTATGATTCCCGTAGGCTCAGATGCTTTGAGCCCTGCGCCTCAGCACGATATATACTCTATCGAAGACTTGAGGCAGTTGATATATGCCCTAAAGGAAGCGACCGAGTATAAAAAGCCAATCAGTGTTAAGATTGCGACCGTACATAATGTCGCGGCCATTGCTTCGGGTATCGTTAGAGCCGGAGCCGACATAGTATACTTAGACGGATTCAGGGGTGGCACGGGTGCCGCGCCTAACGTCATACGCGATCACATGGGCATACCGATAGAACACGCCATAGCGGCAGTAGATGAGCGCCTTAGGCAAGAAGGCATTCGTAACGAAGCGTCGGTTGTAGCGGCAGGTGGTATTAGAAGCGCCGGAGATGCGGCAAAGGCCATAGCCCTTGGCGCAGATGCCGTTGCCATCGGTACGGCCGCCCTTATGACGATGGGATGCACGGTCTGCGGTAAGTGCTATACGGGTAATTGCTCTTGGGGCATAACAACACAGCGCCCTGAGCTTACGGCAAGGCTCGATCCTGAGATATTTGGCGAGAGGCTCGCAAACCTCATACGTTCATGGAAGCACGAGCTGATGGAAGTACTCGGCGCACTCGGCGTAAACTCAATAGAGAGCCTGCGCGGTAGCCGTGAAAGAATACGTGGCATTGGTCTCGATACAGAGACACTCGATATGCTTGGCATAAAGGCCGCAGGGACGTAATTTTCAGGAACTACGCACAAGAAAAATAGAGGCAAAGAGAAAAGCCCAGATACGAGGAGTCAGGGGACTCGTCGCATACAAGAGATTAGGAGTGAAGCGTACTAAAGGTACGTTGAGCGACTGATCTTGAAGTATGACGAAGTAGGTGGGCTTTTACCGAGCCGTTAAGGAAGACACGTTATGTATAATATAGACGCAAAAGGAATGCACTTTAAGGAATTAAACGAGCAGGTACGCGCGGCCGTTAAGGATGGTGAGGACGAGATAACCCTCCAGAACGTAAACGGGCAATACTACATTGGTGTCGGCATAAGAGAGAAGCCTACCATCACGATAGAAGGTGTTCCGGGCAATGACTTGGCGGCCTTCATGGACGGCCCGACCTTACGAGTCAAGAGTAATGCTCAGGACAATATAGCAAACACCATGAATAGCGGTAAGGTCATAATCGAAGGCCACGCTGGAGACGTACTCGGCTATGGCATGCGTGGCGGTAAGCTCCACATAAAGGGTAATGTCGGCTACAGAGTAGGCATTCATATGAAGGGCTATAAGAAGCAGATTCCGACAATCGTCGCAGGCGGTACGGCAGGCGATTTCTTCGGCGAATATATGGCCGGAGGCGTGCTCATACTCTTAGGGCTTGAAGGCACGGACGTTAAGACAAACCCTATAGCCGGTGATTACTTAGGCACAGGCATGCACGGTGGCAAGATATTCGTAAGAGGCGAGATAGACCCTACGCGCATAGGCGCTGAGGTAGGTATACTCGACTTAGATGAGAACGACCATAAACTCTTAAAGAAGTGCCTCGAAGACTTCTGCGCCGACTTTGACTTAAGCGTTGATGATATAATGAAAGAACCATTCAAGAAACTCGAACCTATCACTGACCGTCCGTACGGCAACCTCTACGCATATTAGCGGCGCGATAAGTCTCCGTACTCTGCGTTACGCTTCAAGATTCGTCGTTCGACGTACCTAAAAGTACGACTCACTCTCAATCTTTTGCGTGCCTTGATTACAAAGACTTTTCTTTGCCGCTTGCGTCGGCATTATACTCTGCGTTACGCTTCGTCGCACATCGTTCGACGTACTAAAAGTACGACTCGCCATACATAAGAGGGCAGTCGCCGACGACTCCTTGAATACAACCAATTCTCTTTGCCTCAAATATGTCGTTGCGCATAGCGGCCTCCTGCCTCACACCTTGTCATCCTGAATTTATTTCAGGATCTGCTCTTCTCTTTAAAAGTATCTTGCCGAGCCTTCAAGCACCATTTGAGGTAGTATTCGCCGAATACGTTGTTTTCCCTTGGAAATCCTTGACTTATTTGTCTCGTAGTCGTATTATTGAGTACAGGAGTAGAAGAAGTTTTTCTACTATACGGATATGGATATAAATACGGATAATTTTGATAGGCTGGAGAAGAAGGTAGAGAGGTTGTTGGAGATCTGCGATGCTCTGCGCTCTGATAAAGATGAATTGCGGGAACTTTTAAGGCAAAGAGACGTTGAATTATCGGAGCTAAAGGAGTTGGCAGAGGTCTTCGAAAAAGAGAAAGGAGCAGTAAGGGAGAGGGTCGACGGCTTGATAGACAGGCTCGACGGCTTGATTCAAAGCGCCTGAGCTTTACGAAGCATCCTTTAATATGTAATGAAGAATTCTGTGGAACTGAATATACTTGGTCAAAAGTTGATTCTCAGAAGTGACGAGAGTGAAGAGTATGTGCGTGAAGTTGAGGGTTATCTCGTGCGCAAGATAGAAGAGGTAAAGCACAAGACAAAGGCCGTAGCGACATTGGATTTGGCCTTGCTCGTGGCGTTAAATGTTACGGGCGAATTAATATCCGTAAAGGATAAGCTGGAAGGCATGGAGAATAGGTCGGGTGAGTTATGCGAATTGCTCGATAAGAGGCTTGCAAGGTGAAATAGCTTGGTTAAAAGAGATAGAGACTTCCCTGTAGTACCGGTGATTGGTGGTAATTTTTAGAACCAATAATCTATTAAGGCCGCCGGCGCTGTCCTTCTTAAGAGATGCCCCAACAGTTTCAGGGGACCTCTGAGGTTGGTTAAACTGGCAGCCACTTGTTGAACACTGGTTCAATAAGGCCGCCAACACCGTACAAGTGGGGAGGAAGTTTTGATCTTTAAGGGCGTGCGGTATCGGGAATATTTAAGTAAAGATAACTTATATATATTGAGATAAGTGCTGTAATCTTTATTGTCTTTGGTCGGATGGAGTTGTAGGTGGTTTGTCATATTAACGGTCTTTTCTTAAGCCAAGAGACCGCTAATAGAGGGTTAGGTCTGTGCCGCATTAAGTAGCGCGCGCACCGAACCGCCGAGTAATTGACCAGAGGTCTCATCCCCGTAGACGCAATAGAGTCGCGCCCCGCAACCAAAGTAATCTCCGAGCCTGCTATTTCCTCTTTTCTTTTAAAACCTTTCAATGCCATACCATATTAAAGTTGTGAGCAGGAGTTTTTTGTAGAGGCGCGGATTTATCTGCGCCTTATTAAAGAAGAGCGAGGTATCTTACTAGATGAAAGAGACAAAGGAAGAGATAAGAGAGCGTTATATAGAAATGCGTGAGGCCCTTTCCGAGGATGAGGTGGTATCTGTGAGCTTAGATGTGCAATCGACATTCATAAGCAGTTACCTCTTTGAGGATGCTAAACGGATAGCCTTATATGTGTCGGCAAGGAACGAGGTCTTGACGGGTTTAATATTCACGCGTGCCATGGAGGAGGGCAAAGAGGTATTCTTCCCGAAGGTAGTGGAAGGAGAGCCTCATCTGCGTTTCTTTAAGGTAGAGAGCAGAGAGGAACTCTCACCCGGAGCTTATGATATCCTTGAGCCTTCAGGAGAGAGCGAGGAGGCAAGCCTCGATGACGGTAGCTTTGATTGTGTGATAGTCCCCGGTAATGCCTTTGATATCAGAGGGGTGAGGCTTGGTTATGGTAAAGGGTATTACGATAGAGTGCTGGCTAAGGTTAATTGTCCTAAGGTGGCCTTGTCGTATGTATTCCAGATGGTAAATGAGAAAGAAGAGGGGCTTTTGCCCGTTGAAGATCATGATGCAATAATAGACTGCATATTTACGGAGAGCGGAGAGTTTGAATTGACACAGGGCAGTATGTAGTAAGACAATGCCGGACCGTAAGGGTTCGGTAAGAGCCAAGTGTTAATTACGTAGCCTTTGTTATGTGGAAAGGAGCTTTAGAGATATGGGAATAACGACGAATGTAATTATGCTGGTCGGCGCACTCGTACTCTTATTTGTGGGTGCGATGGTCGGCATGATATTGCGTAAGAAGTTTGTAGAGGCCAATATTGCCGGAGCCGAGAAGAGTGCCGAAAGTATAGTTGAGGCAGCCAGGCGTGAGGCCGAGACGATAGAAAAAGAGGCTTCGTTAAAGGCCAAGGATCAGGTCTATCAAAGCAAGATGGTCTCCGAGAAGGAGATTAACGAGAGGCGTGGAGAGCTTCAGTCAATAGAGAAGCGCCTTTTGTCTAAGGAGGAGAGCCTCGACAGTAAGAACGAAGCCTTCCGCCGCAGTGAGAGTGAGCTTTCGAAGAAGTTAGGTGAAATATCCGAACGCGAGATAGCCTTTGTTACGAAAGAAGGTGAGCTCGATGAGGTTATAACCGAGCAGAGAAGAAAGCTTGAGACGGTAGCCGGTATGTCGGTCGAAGAAGCAAAGCAAACACTCGTAAACTCTATGCAGGGTGAGGCACGCTTAGAGGCCGGAAAGCTCCTCAAGGTTCTCGAAGAAGAGACGAGAAATGAAGCTGAGCGTAAGGCAAAGGATATAATAGGCCTTGCCATACAGCGTTACGCCGGTGACTACGTTGCCGAGAAGACGGTAAGTGTCGTACACCTTCCGAGCGACGAGATGAAGGGCAGGATTATAGGTAGAGAAGGGCGTAACATACGAGCCATAGAAGCGGCAACCGGTGTCGACCTTATTATAGATGATACTCCGGGGGCGGTAATCCTCTCAGGCCATAACCCTGTAAGGAGAGAGGTCGCAAGGCAGACTCTTCAAAAGCTTGTCTCCGACGGACGCATCCACCCTTCGAGGGTAGAAGAAGTTGTGGCGAAGATAGAGGTGGAGGTCGATAAGAGTATCGTCGAAGCCGGCGAACGAGCGACCTTCGATACGGGTCTTCATGGCATACACCCTGAGATTCAGAAACTAATAGGACGCCTTAAGTTCCGTTCAAGTTACGCGCAGAACGTCTACGCGCACTCGATGGAGGTGGCATTCATCTGCGGCGTAATGGCCGCCGAGCTTGGTCTTCCCGTTAAGATAGCAAAGCGTGCCGGATTGCTTCACGATATAGGCAAGGCCGTTGACCATGAGATAGAGGGCGGACACGCCACGATAGGAGCTGACTTGGCCAAGAAGCACGGCGAGAAGCCTGTTATAGTTGCCGCTATAGGCCAGCACCACGACCCTGAGCCCGAATCGGTATTCGGCGTTCTCGTTCAGGCGGCAGATACCTTGAGTGCCGCGCGTCCCGGAGCAAGGCGTGAGATGTATGAGACTTACATAAAACGCTTAGATGACTTGGAGCAGATATCCAACGACTTTAAGGGTGTAGATAAAGCCTATGCGCTTCAGGCCGGACGCGAGGTGCGTGTGGTCGTAGAGAGTGCGTCGGTAGATGACAGCGAAGCACTCGTACTTTCCAGAGAGATAGCGCAGAAGATAGAGAGCGAGCTTAGCTACCCCGGCCAGATCAAGATAACTGTCGTGCGTGAAACGCGCGCCGTTGAGTATGCAAAGTAAGAAGCACTTCTTATGTCCAATACCGTTAAGATAATCTTTGTAGGAGACGTAATCGGAAGGCCGGGTAGAGAGGCCTTCCGAGACCTCCTGCCCACCCTCCATAAAAGATACGCCCCTGACGTGGTCATAGTCAATGGCGAGAACTCGGCCGGAGGCTTCGGCATAACGCCTGCCATATACGAGGAGCTACTTGATTATGGCGCAGACGTCATAACCTCTGGCAACCACATATGGGATAAACGAGAGATTCTAAATGTGATAGACGATGCTAAGTGTCTCGTAAGGCCTGCCAATTACCCTAAGGATACGCCCGGACGCGGGGCTACGATAATCGAGACCGCAAAAGGCGTGAAGGTCGCCGTAGTTAACCTCTGCGGCACGGTCTTTATGGAGAGCCTCGCCTCACCATTCACCTTAGGTAAGGAGATGGTCGAGGGGTTGCGTGAAAAGACACCTGTCATATTAGTAGATATCCACGCCGAGGCGACGAGCGAAAAGAACGCCATGGGCTGGCACTTGGACGGCCTCGCCTCAGTCGTAGTCGGCACTCATACACACGTACAGACCTCCGATGAACGCATACTGCCCGAAGGCACGGCCTATATGACCGACGCCGGTATGACGGGTGCAATTGATTCTGTCATAGGGGTTAAGAAAGAACTTATCTTAAAGAAGTTCCTGACGGGTATGCCGGTTAGGTTCGAGGTCGCCGATGAGGGCGCGGTAGAGCTTCAAGGCCTCTTCGTTGAGGTAGACGCCGATACAGGCAAGGCCGTATCTGTCGAGCGTATAAAGGAGAGAGTTTAGTGAGTATGGACGCAAAAGAACAACTTAAAATTCTAAGCCGAGGTACGGTAGATATTATAGGTGAAGAAGAGCTTACCGCCAAACTTAAGAAGGGTAAGCCCTTGAGGGTGAAGGCCGGCTTTGATCCGACGGCACCGGACCTGCATATAGGCCATACCGTACTCATTCAGAAGCTCAAGGACTTTCAGGATCTTGGCCATCAGGTCGTACTCCTTATCGGCGATTTTACGGCTCTTATAGGAGACCCGACGGGTAAGAACGAAACGAGGAAACCCCTCACTACAGCTGAGATTGCAAAGAACGCCGAGACCTATAAGGAGCAGGTCTTTAAGGTCTTGGATAGGACCCAGACCGAGGTCGTATTTAATTCCGAGTGGATGGACAAGCTCTCGGCCAGAGAGATGATAGACTTGGCCTCTCGTCATACGGTAGCAAGGATGCTTGAGCGAGACGACTTCAGTAAGCGTTATAAAGAAGGCCGTCCCATAGCGATACACGAGTTTCTTTACCCTCTAATACAGGGCTACGATTCCGTGGTGCTGAAGGCCGACGTCGAGCTTGGCGGGACAGATCAGTTATTCAATCTCTTGGTTGGGCGTGCTCTACAAAAAGACTTTGGTCAAGAGTCCCAAGCTCTCCTTACCGTACCCATACTCGAAGGCACAGACGGCGTGCAGAAGATGAGCAAGTCGCTCGGCAACTACATCGGTATAACCGAACCACCCGCTGAGATATTCGGTAAGGTCATGAGTATATCCGATGAGCTGATGTTGCGCTACTAC
>DAOVKH010000027.1 GCA_030631875.1 Deltaproteobacteria bacterium
CCTTAAGGCCTCAGAGTGGATAAGAGAAGCCGCAGAGCTTATAGATAAAGGCTTTTTGCTTACGATAGATTACGGTATGGCCACCGAGGAGCTTTACTTTGGCAGGCCTCGCGGAACATTACTTTGCCACTACCGCCATACCATAAACGAGTTGCCTTACGAGCGTGTAGGAGTCCAAGATATTACCGCACACGTTGACTTTAGCTCCGTTAAAAGGGTGGGGGCGGATGCAGGCCTTCGGGTCTTGGGCTTTACCTCACAGCGTAATTTTCTCATGGCAATGGGTATATTAGAAGAGCTTAAAGAAGTTATAGATCCGACGCTGGAAAATATCGAAGATATAAGGTATAATCAATCCATAAAAGAATTAATAATGCCCGGCGGTATCGGCGACACCATGAAGGTTTTAGTGCAGTATAAGGAAGACGGCGAAGTGCTCGCCGAAGAGTCCGACTCTGAACGCTTAGTGCTGAAGGGGTTTTCCCTCAGGGATATGAAGGGACAACTCTAACAACTTTCTTAAACTTACTTAGAGACATGAGCTGTAAAAAATAGATAGACGGGGAGGTAGTCTAATGGTAGAAAGTCCGGCTAAGAAAAAACATTGTTGTTCCGTGTGCGCAAAGCCTTCGGAGACAATTATATGTCAGAGGTGCGAAGAGAAGATACGCGGTGAGGTGGTCGATAAGAAGCGCAACATAGAGAAGGCAGGCAAGACAGACTCGAGCCATTAATTAAGAGTAGCGATACTTTATTAATATTAAGGAGGGTCTTAATTGTGAGCAATCGAAGCGTTAAGGACGATTTGCTGGTAGCCTTAGGCACAGAGGTCGCAGGTTATGGTTTCTATAAGCACGCCGCAGGGCTTATAGAAGACGATCACGGTAAGAATGTCTTCACCCACTTGGCAAAGGAAGAACTTCAGCATATGCAGGTAATCTCGTCGATGCTCGATATACTGAAAGAGGGCGGCGGATGGGTGGGCTATAATAGTCTTGTCCAAGAGCACCCCGATGCGGCACAAGGACTTCCTATATTCCCCGAAGAAAACGAGCTGATAGACAAGCTCGGTAAAAACCCCACGGATCAATCGGCTATAGAGATAGCAATGGAGAGTGAAGATTACGCCATAAGGCTTTATGGCGATATGCTTGGTAGAGCCGAGTCTCCGGAAGAGAAGGTCTTCCTGACCGAACTTCTTGAGATGGAGAAGGGACACTTAAAGTTGCTTCGCTGGGAGCTGGAGTCGTTAAAGGGCGAGGGTTTTTGGTGTGATATGATGGAATTCAGCGTTGAAAAGGAACTTGGATAACCTTAAATATAGAAAGGGTTTGACGCTATGAGGTACTTTAAAGGCTTACTCGTTATATTGGCGTTATCGGTTTTTTTAGCTTCTCCGTCCTATGCTAAGTCTTCTGATAAGCCGGATGGCTATAAGAGCTGTGATAAGAAGCACGGCAAGGAGAAGTGGGGTAACGAAAGAGGCTCTCAAGGGCAGAGCAAACACGGTCAGATGATGAGCAAACTCTTGTCCTCTCTTGACCTAAGCGACGACCAACTCAAGGATATAAAGAAGTTCAGGCTTGAGTATAAGAAGAAGACCATCCGTATGCAGGCAGATCTGGAGGTTGCGGGCCTTGAGCTAAGAGAGCTCTTAATGGCCGAAGAGGTGGACCTTAAAGCGGTTGAAGTGAAGTTGCACGAGGTTGCCGCGTTAAAGACAAAACTTAAATTTTATCGCATCAAGATGTTCGAAGAGCTTAAGCAAGACAAGCTAAATGATAAGCAGAGAAAGAAGCTTCAAGAGATTATGAGTAGTGACGCGCACAGAGGCTTTGGCTTCGGCAGGTAGCGACGTCTCGCTCTGATTGGGTATTCTCATAACGAATAGAAAGGAGCAGACATGATGAAACGTTTTATTCTTCCACGGGTTGCTCATTGTAGCGACGGAGCATTAAGTCGTCCCGAGTATGACGGAAAACTGCTTTCTTTCTTGTAGATTAAAATAAGAACAGTCTATAGTCGCCCCCTCGCGTGAGAGGGGGTTTCTATGTAAGGAGAATGTTGATGCTAAGATACTTCATGACGTTTTTTGTTGTACTCTCGTTTGTATTTGTCTTTGCGGGAGGAAGCTCTATGGCCGAAGCACCATTTAAAGACTCGGCCGAAGAGAAGGTAGCCAAACGCATAACCACTTCAGAGCTTAAGCGGGCTATGCGCGGGAGTAAAGATATTGTTATCATAGATATGCGCGCCCCCGGGGCGTATCAGCACAGTGAGCTTCGCATACCAGGAGATGTCAGGATAGGTTATAACGACTTAAAAGCGGATAACCCTTTGCTTCCTGAGGATAAGGGAGTGCTCATCGCTACCTACTGTACGTGACCAAGCGAGGCTACGAGCGCACGTGGTGTGTTCATACTCGAGGATATGGGTTACACAAATGCAAGAGCTCTAAGGGGCGGATTTAACGAATGGGTAAGGATGGACGGAGCTATGGAGTTTAAGTAGTTTCTTCAGGTTGTGAAATATAGATGAAGTCATCAGTACTTAAATATAGAGAGACGGGCATAGCCTGGCAGGATAAGCAACATAAAGAACTATTCGACAGGCTCTCTGCCTTAAGCTCCGTAATAGAAGGCAGAAGAGCAGAAGACGGAGAATGGCTCGAAGAGTTTTTAAAGACTATCGACTTTCTTGATGAATATGTTGCCGTCCACTTCTATGAGGAGGAGCGTGCCATGGTCGGTAGCGGTTATCCTGATAGTGATCTTCACATGGAGCGTCACCATCTCTTTATCGAAGAGATGGCGCACCTTAGAAGAGATATAGAGGCATCGGAGGCAACCACCGATATTGCCGTAAGTACCAGTAGGCGTATGGTTGAGTGGTTGGTCGATCATATATGCGTTATGGATAAAGACTTGGCCGCTTATATAAAATAAAGCCCGCAGCGGCTGTCTCGTCGTAAGGCAGAGGCGTGCCTTAGGTGGACATAAGTCATTTAAGTGATACTTTTGAGGGTATAATAAATAAAGGGGTTAGCTCTTTGAGCTAACCCCTTTATTTATATTTGTAGAAAGATGGTGATCCCAGGGGGAGTCGAACCCCCGTTCTCGCCGTGAGAGGGCGATGTCCTAGGCCACTAGACGATGGGACCGATTATAGCCTTAAACGAAGAGAATAATTTAACAGGTCTTAAGAGGGTTGTCAATAAGTCTCTTTAGATTAGGGGCGAACCGTGGCGAATAAATGCGAAGCCTATGGTTAGAGAATTTACTGGTCTTTTATGGGCTTGACAATGGGTTCCTCTCAATGTAAAGTAAGTAAGGTAACTGTGCTTAAGTTAGTATAAACTCTATATTTTTTCTTTATTATCGTAATTATCTGATTGATTGTTTTTCTCGAATTATAACCCCTCACGGGGTTTCTTCTAAAGGGAGAATTTTAACTATGCTCAAGATGGATCTATTATCCAAGGTGCTGGGTGTTGTAGTCGTGGTTACGATGCTCGGTATGGGGATACTCATATATACGGTTATTCAGGAAGAAGAGAAGAACTTGATTGCCGAGAAGACCGTGGCGAGCGACATGATATCTAAGTCCATACTCTACTCTATATATAAGGATATGCTCAATGGAAGGGCCGATATGCCGCGCCACCTCATAAAGGGCATAGGTGACATCGATGGCGTTGAGCGTGCGCAGATAGTAAGACCTAATGGCACAGAAGAAGCATTTCAGGACTTTAAGACCTTGCGTGGAATTGAGTCTAAGATAGGTATGCTCAAGCCTGAGTGGACCAAAGACCACCTCGATAATAAAGTTAATATGGCAAGAGGCGTTGATGTCGCTGAATTCAAGGCCTTCCTTGCTTCACCTCCCGACGTAAAGACGACCAGGTATGTTGAAGTAGATAAGGATGGCAAAAAGCTCTTGACCTATCTTGCTAAGATAGAGAAACGCAGTGAGTGTGCGGCCTGTCATACCGGGGACGCCGCCAGAGGTGTTCTTATGATATCTACGTCACTCGACGGTATGTACGCAACCCTGGCTTCGAGCAAGATTCGCTGGATTATATACGGCATGATCACTATAGTTGGAGTAAGTCTTCTTCTCACATTACTCATTAGAAGCTTTGTTACGCATCCGATACGACGTACGGCCGATATGTTCGAGGCTATAGCCGAGGGCAGGGGCGACCTTACGAAACGCCTTGTCATAAGCTCCGGTGACGAAGTCGGTATGTTGAGCTCATGGTTCAATAAGTTCATGGAAGGTATGCAGGGCATGGTAAAGACCTTCGTCGATATTGCCTGCAGTATAGCCGACGTATCATCCACTATAAAGGACTCTTCGAAGAAGATAAAGGTATCTGCCGAAGGGCAGCTGACCTCTGTAGAGGAGACACTCTTCTCTATAAAAGAGATGGATAAATCCATAAAGGATGTCGCCAGGAACGCCGATGATACGCAGACCTCTGCCGAAGGTGCTTCGGCCTCGGCCCTTGAGATGTCGGCGGCCGTCGGTGAGGTTACCGAGAATGTTCAAAAGCTGGCCGTGGCGGTCGGAGATACGGCCTCTTCAATAAGTGAGATAGCGGCGACACTTAGAGAGGTTGCCTCTCACGTCGACACACTTCTGGAAGAGACGGAGCAGGTAGGTACGGCCGCAAATGAGATAGAATTTACCATTAAAGAGGTCGCAGGTCTTTCGCGCGAGCAGGCAACTATGTCGGAGCGAGTCAAGGAAGATGCCTTCACGATAGGCATGGATGCCGTAAACAAGACGAAGAAGGGTATTGAAAAGATAAAGCAGGACGTCTCGGAGACGGCCGGCGTTGTAGACAAGCTTGGACAGCGTTCTGTTGAAATAGGTAATATAGTAAATGTCATAGACGAGGTCGCCGACACTACAAATCTGCTTGCCCTGAACGCAACAATACTTGCCGCACAGGCCGGTGAGCACGGTAAAGGCTTCGGCGTTGTCGCGAGCGAGGTTAAAGACCTCTCCGACAGAACAACGGCCTCGACTAAAGAAATAGCGCAACTTATAAAGCTCGTTCAAAAAGAGGTTGGCGTTGCCGTAAGCTCTATGGAACGAAGCCTCGAGGGTGTTGAAGAGGGCATGAGGCTTTCGAGCGAGGCCGATGTCGCTCTAAATAAGATAGTACAGAGTGCCGAGAATTCTCTCGGTATGGCAAGGCAGGTTGAGAAGGCCACCGAGGAGCAGAGCAAAGGCATTGGTATGGTCGTCGCCTCTATCCATAATATCGGAGGCATGGTCGAAGAGATAAAGAAGGCCACAGATGAACAATCCAAGGCCTCTGACGGCATATCGGTCGCGACGGAGCGTATGAAGGACATAACCCTTCATGTTGAGCAGTCCACCTCTGAACAGAGCAAAGAGGTACGCCATATATCGAATGTCATCGCCGATGTTGCAGAGAAGATGGAAGCCATATCAACGGCGACATCTGAGCAGGAACTCTTATCCGACCGCTTGGTGCGTGCCGTTGAGACGATACGTAAGGGTGTCAAAGAAAACGCCGTGCGGGTGACAGAGCTCGACGGCACAGTCGAGATGCTCGATAAAGAAGCCGCACAGCTTAGAGATAAGACCGGCAGCTTTAAGGTGTAAACCCTCTACACCTCATCGCGTCTCTTGCGGTGGGGTGTAGAGAGTACGCTTTGTCTAATTCGTATAGAAGAACTTGCTCGAAAGTCGCAATACAGCCTATTCCTAAAGACCTAAAATCCTTATAAAATTCTTGCTTTTGTGCCACTCCTGCCGTATAATTGTAATGTTTATATTATATAATAGGGAGGGGTTTGTTCGTCTTTAGCTAAATGGACGGCTTCTTCTGATATTTTCGAGTAATTACGGCTGTAAGATGTGTTTTGCGTTCTCTGTGTTTGCGGTCTATTCAGAGAGCCTATCGGGTATACCGTAGAGAGGGTTACTTAGATCAAATATGAAGTTAGTCGGTAAATTAGAAGATTTAGGTCTTGGTGAGATACTTCAGATAATAAGCTTTAGCCAAAAGTCAGGCATACTCTGGCTCAACAGTCAAAAGCGTGTCGGTAGTATCGTCTTTAAGGACGGCCAAGTTACGCGCGCAACTTCTTCGGCCTTGAAGCGTGACGTGGGTATGTACTTGGTGACGGAGGGTGTTATAACGGACGATACCTTGGCCTCTGCGCGTGAACTTCAAAAGAGCGCGGGCCATACCGATAACTTAGGTTCGATACTCATAAAGAGCTTTGGCGTGGATTTAGCGGTCATTGAAGAAGCCACTCAGAAGCTCGTTGAAAGAAAGATTGTCTCTTTCTTCTTTTGGCATGACGGTACATTTGTCTTTGAGCTTAAGGAGTTTATAGAGAACCCGGAGGTCGTCAAGGCCGATAGCCTTCAGTATACTTTAGCCCAAGGAATGAATCCGCAGTTCATAGCCATGGAAGGCGCGCGCGTCTGTGATGAATTTGAAAAAGACGGCGTTATGCCCAAAGGTTATGAAGTTGAAGCCGATGGTGGCGGCGTTGATAGTGCTGGTGAGTCTGCTCCCGCGCCCGTAAAGCCATCCGTGCCCTTAGCGGAGGATTCATTTGAGGCGGCAATAGCCGACGTTAATTATGAAGACGCATCTTCGTCTGACCCCGTACCTTCGTCAATGGCCGAGCCTGCTATGGCCAATGACGAAGACGATATTCCGTTACTCGATAACCCCGAAGAGTTTCAGGTAATAACCCCTGAGTTTCTTCAGGAGCTTGAGGGTGAAGAACTCTTTCAGGCCCTTGACTCTGAGATACCTCTCATAGAGGAGAGCAAAGGGCTCTCACTCTTGAAAGAGATGTTAGAAGAATTATCAAGGCCCCTGACAATGAGCGAGACAGTGCTTCTTATATTAAGGTTCAGCAGTGAGATAATGGGCAGAGCCGTTGTCTTTGCAATCAAGGAAGGCCAGATTGTCGGTATGGGCCAATACGGTATAGAGCTTAACGGCGATAACCCGGACGTTCGTGTCCGTAAGATGAAGATAGACCTAAGTGAACCCTCTGTGCTTAGGGAGGCTATAAGTACAAAGCGTAATGTCGTCAAGGCACTTGATAAGAATAAATGGAACGATTACCTGGTGGAGCAATTAGGCGGTCATGTGCCGCCTGAGTCCTACGTCAGCCCGCTTGTCGTCAGAGGCAGGGTTGCGATAATCCTCTACGGAGATAACGCAATGACGGGCGATATGATAGGCGATACGTCGAGCCTTGAGATATTCTTAGCTCAAACGCGTATCGTTCTTGAGGGGATGATGCTTAAGAAGAAACTTTCAGGACATGATGATGTCTCGGCTTGATATAACGATGATAAGGGAGTGCTTAGATAAAAGTGCATAATATACTGATAGTAGAAGATTCGGCCACAATAAGATCTATGATAATTTCAACGCTTGAGTCCTTTGGAGAATTTAACTTCACCGAAGCCCCCAATGGCTTTGAGGCCTTGAAGGAGTTGCCTCGCGAAAGTTTCGACCTGATAATTACCGATATAAATATGCCCGATATAAACGGCTTAGAGCTTGTAAGTTTTATAAAGAAGAGTGACCTATATAAAAATATACCGTTATTTATAATCAGCACCGAGGGGAGTGAGGCCGACCTTAAAAAAGGCATGGAGCTTGGTGTGGACGAGTATATAGTAAAGCCCTTTGATCCGGATAAATTAGAGGAGATTGTACTTAAGTACCTTAAGTAGATTTGTTAGTCATTACGAGGAGGTCGACGCTGAGGTGTTGACAATTTATACGCTATGGTTTCAAAGGATAACGAAGATATAGAGAAAGACTCTTCACTTGAAGAGTTCCTTGTTGAGGCCGAAGAGATAGTAGAGGCCCTTAACTCCGAGCTCATGCGCCTTGATGTCTTGGGGACGAGCGAGCCGGACCCTGCTCTCCTGAACTCTATATTCAGGAGTGCCCATACCCTTAAAGGGTTATCCGGTATCTTTGGCTTCGATTTGATGGTTGAGGTTAGCCATAACCTCGAAAACTTGCTCGATGCTATGAGGCTCGGCAAGGCCGAACTTACCCCTGAGGTATTAGACCTCCTGCTTGAGTCCATGAGTGTCGTGCAGGTGCTCCTTGATGCCAAGAGCCACGGCGAGGACGTACCGCTCGATATAAGCGACCTGCTTCTGCGTCTCGATAAAGCCCTTGAGAGTAAATCCGTTCAGGAAGGCTCATTAGGCTCGGCGGCACTTCGCGTAGACGCCAGCATTGCCAACGTACTTACCGAGTATGAAGAGCATCGCCTCAACGCCTGTCTTGAAAAAGATATGAACCTCTTCATGGTCAGGGCTTCGTTCCTTATAGCCAGCTTCGACCAGGGTCTTGAGGAGTTATCTTCCATACTCAAAGAACAGGGTGAGATAATAACCACCCTGCCTTCTCCGGGTTCAACTCCGGGGGAGAACATAGACTTCGACCTGCTTCTGGCTACAGAGTCCTCTAAGGATTTCCTTGCCGGCGTCATAGATGATAATACAGTTACTATAAGTTCGGCACTTAAGGATGATGACGATGCGGAAAGTTCCGTTGAATCCGCTCCGTTAGCTTCGGCCACTACTGAAGATGAAGGCAAAAATAAGACTTTAACACCACCGCCAGCCGTAGATACCACCGAGACATTTAAGAGTGTTACACAGACGGTTAGAGTCGATATAACCCAGCTCGATTATTTGATGAATATAGTGGGTGAGTTGTCGATTATAAACGCCTCCTTTGAGGCTCTTGTCGATTCGCTAAAGGTAAAGTCTTCTTCAATAGAGTGCTTTGACGATCTGGCCTTCATGAGTACAGCTTTAAATAAGAAGCTCGCCGAGATACAGCAGGGCATGCTCGAGACACGCATGGTACCGCTAAGCATTGTATTCGATAAACTCGCGCGCTCGGTTCGTAAGACGAGCAGAGATATGGGTAAAGATATACACTTTCAGGTCGAGGGCGGCGAGACACGGCTCGATAAGATGATAGTCGAAGAGCTTGGCGGCCCACTCATGCATATAGTCAGGAATTCGCTCGATCATGGCGTTGAGTTTCCGGAAGAACGAGTTAAGAACGGTAAGGCGGCTAAAGGAGTCGTCTCGGCGCGCGCTTATCAGCGCGGTAACCACGTCATAGTCGAGATTGAAGACGACGGGCGCGGCATAGACCCTGAGAAGATATTAAAGAAGGCGATTGAAAAGGGGCTTGCACACGAGGGTGATAGGCCAAGCCGTGAAGAGATATTAGCCTTCATGTTCCTACCCGGCTTCTCTACGAGCGAAGAGGTTAGCGAGATATCCGGCCGCGGTGTCGGAATGGATGTCGTTAAGCAGAACATAGCCGATCTTTCAGGCATGGTAGATATTGAGAGCGAGAAGGGGAAGGGGACGAAGATGATGCTCGTCCTCCCCATGACGCTTGCGATAATAAAGGCACTCATCGTAGAGACGTGCGGACAGAGGTATGCTATACCGCTTAACTCTATAGTAGAAAACTTTATGCTTGAAGAGACGGAGATAGAGACCATCGAGGGCAAGGAGTACGTTCACTTGCGGGACTCTAATATTCCAATAGTGAGGCTGAATGATTTCTTAGGCGTAGAAGGGGAGCTCGATACGGTAAATTATGTCATAGTCGTCGGCATGGCCGAGAAGAAACTTGGGGTCGTAGTCGAGGCTCTGCACGGTCAGCAGGATATTGTTATAAAGTCCATAGGCAAGAGGTTTAAGGATCTTAAGATTATCTCCGGAGCTACCGACTACAGGCAAGAGACGATACTCGTTCTCGACGTTGGCGGGATAATCGAAGAGTGTATGGGAAGTTCAGGTGCCTTTAATAAGGCAGTACATGCGTAGTATCTAATTAGAGGGTAGCCTGATGTATGAAAAATTTTACGGCTTTAATGTAAAGCCCTTCAGTAAGACACCTGATCCGAGCTTTCTTTATATGAGTAAGGCTCATAGGGAAGCACTCGCCAGGCTCAGCTACGGCGTAGAGGAGCGTGAGGTCGTAGTCCTAACCGGCGAGGTCGGTTGCGGTAAGACAACACTCTCTCGCGCGCTTATGGATTCGCTCGATGATTCGTATCATATCATCGCTCTCGTTGCCCCTATATTCGATAAGGGGGAGTTGTTACGCCTGATAGCGCTTCGCCTTGGCATAGAGAATCCGAGCACCTATAGAACAGAGCTTTTAGAAGAGATAGGTACGACCTTATTTGATTTCTACAGGCGCGGCAAGTGTCCGGTCTTTATAATAGACGAAGGTCAGCTCATTCCCGGTAACGAAGGCTTCGATGAGTTAAGACTCCTTACGAACCTTCAGCTCGACGACGCAAACCTATTTTCACTTGTATTGATGGGCCAGCCCGAGCTTCGCACGCGCTTAATGTCGGGTTACTTCGAGCCATTTCGCCAGAGGATAGGCATTCAGTATCACCTGAGTCCGCTCGATTACGATGATACGCGTGAGTATATAAAGTTTAGGCTCGAAAGAGCAGGCAGGATTGCCCCGCTCTTTACGGAAGAGGCCGTTGAGGTCTTATATAGATTCTCAGGCGGCGTGCCGAGAAAGATTAATAACCTTGCCTCGGCGGCACTCCTTGTCGGCATGGGTAGAGAGCTTGAGCGTATAGATAGGGACGTCATAGTTGACGTAGCAAGAGACTTTGATCTTATAAGTTGGAAGTCGCACTGATATGGATATAGCAGAGATAAGAAGAAAGGCCAAGGAGCTTAAGGCCAGAGAGCTTGAAGCCGAAGGGCATAAGCCCGAAGAGCATCAGCCCGAAGAGCTTAAAGATATTACTGCGCCCTCAGAAGAGGCGGATTCTCTTATTGCCGAGGATCTCTCTTTAGAGGACGAGAGCACCACTGCGTCGAATGAGGATTTTATTATAGACGACGAAGGCGGTGAGGTGAGGGCTGATGCCTTGACCGAAGAATTCAAAGACGTTGCCGATGACGACGCGGTCTTTGAGCTTACCGGTAAAGAAGAGGTCTCTCAAGAAGAATTTATTGACGACATAAATGACGACGATGAGCTTACGGTAGATAATCTCGTAGATGATCCGCCGCCCTTAGAGGAGTCTGCTTCAGAGAATGATAAAAAAGAACTTCCTGAGGACAAAGAGGTCTCCAAACTCTTTACCGACGACCCTGATATAGGAGATTCCCTCGATGCCATAATCACCCCCGATGAACCGGCGAGTGATGAGATGGTCGAAGAGGGTATCGCTGAAGCTCAGGAAGAAGAGAGTGAAGAAGATGAGGATGCCGTATGCCTTGAAGCCATAACCTTCATGCTCGACGATGAGGAGTATGGCATAGATATAGAAGGTATAAAGGAAGTCATCAAGACGCGCGAACTTACGAGCCTACCGAGAGCCCCTCAGAATATTATGGGCCTGCTCTCTCTTCGCGGTCTTATAGTGCCGATAATGGACCTGCGCAAGAGGCTCGCCATGGGGTACGACAAAGAGGGTGAGCGAATTATAATTGTCAAAGACGGTGATGAGCACCTGGGCCTAGTCGTGGACAGGATAGTCGGAGCCGTGAGTTTAAGGCGCGCTAATATCGAGCCACCACCGTCGTTCAGTTCTATAGACGGTGAACTCATAAGTGCCATATGCCGTTACGACGGAGAGGCTTTCATACTTTTAAATGTAGATAGGATTCTGGGAAATTAATGAACGCAGATAATCAGCAGATAGCGTGTTTTAAGGTAGCCGACGGTATATACGGCCTTGATATAATGGGTATTACCGAGATAATCCGTTATCAAAAGATATTGCCCTTGCCAAAGGCTCTGGACTTTATCGAAGGTGTGATAAACTTAAGAGAAGAGGCGATACCGATAATCTCCATGCGTAAGCGTTTTGGTCTGGAGCCTATAGCTGAAACCAAGGCTACGAGAATCATCATAATTAAGTTAGGCCGGAAGGATGTCGGTATAGTTGTCGATAGCGTCGATAATGTCCTAAATCTTAAAGAAGGTGAGCTTAAACCACCGCCGAGCGTTACAACGGCCATAGAGATTGAGTACCTCTCAGGAGTAATATGGGATAACGACGAGCTTGTCATGGTCCTTGATATGGATAAGGTGCTTTCGGGTAGGGAAAAGATTACGCTCGCCGAGGTAGGCGCGGGCAAAGAAAAGCCGGGTGAAGAAAAAATAGACGAAGAAAAAACAGCGTTGTAGGGGAGGAATGCCTGTAGTGGAGCTTACGATAGAGTGTCCTGAGTGTGGTGCTAAGTTTAGCGTAGATAGCGATA
>DAOVKH010000044.1 GCA_030631875.1 Deltaproteobacteria bacterium
AGAAACCGTTTATCGAGGATAATAAAGCCGGATACGGGAAGGACCGTCATGTTGGCGATAGACCACGGATACTTCTTAGGCCCTACGAGCGGTCTGGAAGAGCCCGGTAAGGTAGCCGCACCGTTGATTCCGTATGCAGATACGCTTATGCCTACGCGCGGAGTTTTGCGCAGTTGCATCGACCCGAACGTAGACGTGCCGATATGCCTTAGGGTATCGGGCGGTACGAGTGTCCTTAAGGAAGACCTATCGGACGAGGGGTTGACCGTTTCGATGCGCGATGCCATAAGGCTAAATGTTTCGGCCGTGGCGTTATCGATATTTGTCGGTTCTGAGAATGAGAGAGAGAGCCTACTTAACCTCTCCGAGCTTGTAGACGAGTCTGGCGACTACGGTATCCCCGTCGTTGCCGTAACGGCCGTCGGTAAAGAGATGGTAAGGGACGCACGTTACTTAGGCCTTGCCACACGCATAGCCGGAGAGCTTGGCGCGCACTTGGTCAAGACCTACTACTGCGATAACTTCGAAGAGGTTACGCGCAAGAGCCCCGTACCTGTAGTCATAGCCGGAGGCAAGAAGATACCCGAAAAAGACGCACTTGAATTATCCTATAAGGCCATACAGTCCGGTGCCATTGGCGTTGATATGGGACGCAACATATTCCAGAGTGACGCTCCCGTTGCCATGATTCAGGCCGTACGTGAGGTCGTCCATAATGACTTGAAGCCCGATGCGGCATTTGAGATGTTCAACGACCTGAAGAGCGGCAAGTAATTTGAAGGCCGCCGTATACTACACGAATAGCGACGTACGCATAGAAGATGTCGAGCGTCCAAAGATTACGGACGGCGAGATACTCGTTAAGATAGAGGCCAGCGGCATATGCGGCTCCGACGTTATGGAGTGGTATCGCATAAAGAAGGCCCCTATCGTCTTAGGCCACGAGATAGCAGGTACGGTCGAAGAGGTAGGCGCGGGCGTTGAGAGCTTTAAGGTCGGTGACCGAGTCACCGCCGCCCACCACGTACCGTGCAATACCTGCAGGCATTGCTTGGGGGGTAACTTTTCGGTATGCGATATGCTACGCTCGACGACATTCTACCCCGGCGGGTTTTGCGAGTACGTGCGCATACCCAAGGTGAATGTCGATAGAGGCGTATTCAAATTACCCGATTCGATGAGCTTTGTTGAGGGTAGCTTCTCCGAGCCTTTGGGGTGTGTCGTAAGAAGTATGCGTATGGCCGAGGCCGGTCCGGGTAAGAGTGTGCTCGTAATAGGAAGCGGTATCTCCGGTATATTGCACATCAAGCTCGCAAAGGCGCTTGGGTGCGGGCCGATTATAGCAACCGATATAGATGACTTTAGGTTAGAGGCGGCCTCAAAGGCGGGCGCGGACGTAGCTATAAAGGCAACAGCTGACGTGAAAGAAGAGTTGCTTAGTAGCGTCGGGCGTTTGGCAGATATAGTTGTACTTTGCGCTTCAGCTGACGCGGCAATCGATACGGCATTTAAGTGCGTCGAGCGTGGCGGTACGATTATAAGTTTTGCCCCGAAGGAGCCAGACGAGACCTATCCCGTTAATCTCTTCGACCTTTGGAAGGATAATATCAGGATAATTAATACATACGCCTCACCTCCGGCCGATACCTTAAAGGCATTGGATCTGATAGCCTCAGGGAGCGTTACGGTAGAGGATATGGTTACGCACAGGTTGCCGCTAAGTGAAGCGCAACGGGGCTTTACGCTTACGGCAAGGCCTGAAGAGTCTCTTAAGATTGTCATTGAGCCGCAGAAGTAATTGCGGGTAGAACCGCAGGAATAATTTTTTGTTATTTGAGAAGCGCAGATTCACTTTAATTATATTAATTCAACTGTAGATAGGGGGGATTATTATGAAAAAAATAGGGCTTGTAGTAAAGATGACCAACCCGGATGCCGTAAAGTTGGCCGCCGATGTAGCAGAGTGGCTGATGGCAAAGGGAGCAGATGTCTACGGCGACGATATGCTCGCCGATGAGGTCGCTGTAATAACCCCTGCAGGGCGTGAAGACCTCGCCGATACGGTCGATGCCATGGTGGTCCTTGGCGGCGACGGTACGATGCTATATGCCGCGCGTCTCATAAGAGGTAAGAAGGTTCCGATACTCGGTGCTAATATGGGCGGGCTCGGCTTCTTAACGGCAATAAAGGTCGAGGAGCTATACGCTAATTTAGAGCGTGTCGTAAACGACAACTTTGAGACAGAAGAACGCATGATGTTAGAGGTCAATGTAATACGTGACGGCTCCTCGGTCGCCACCTATAATATATTAAATGACGTTGCCATAAAGGGCAAGGTCGCACGCCTCGTTAAACTTGAGACGAGTATAAATAACGAGTACGTTACGACATTCCGTGTTGACGGGCTTATTATTGCCACCCCTACGGGTTCTACGGCCTACGCCTTGTCGGCTTCAGGGCCGATTCTATATCCTACAATACATTCGATAATAGTCGTCCCGATATGTCCATTTAACCTAACGAACCGTCCCGTCGTTATACCGGATTGGATGGAGGTCGAGGCGACGATAGATCCGACGAGCCCTGAGACCGACCTTACCTTAGACGGGCAGATTGATTTCCGCCTCAAGGGCAACGACACGATAAAGGTTAAGCGTGCCGCCGAGAGTGTCTACCTCGTTAAGTGCGAGGGCAAGGGGTACTTTGATATACTGAGAGAACGGCTTGCGTGGGAGGGGCGCAAGGAGTAGTTGGGGCACCTTATGAATAAAACTTTATAGCGGCGCGATAATTGCCGATATGAAGATAAAATGTAAAGAGACAGGTTCTTAAAATATATGTTACTCGAACTTAATATAAAAGACCTCGCCATAATCGATAGCCTTTCGATCTCATTTGGTCGGGGTCTTAGTGTGTTTACCGGAGAGACAGGAGCCGGTAAAAGTATAGTCGTCGATGCTATAGACCTTATACTTGGCGACAGGGCTTCGGTGGAACTCATACGAAGCTCGGCTGAAGAGGCACGCGTCGAGGCCGACTTTGATATATCCTCCATAACGACACTAAAGCCCATATTTGAGGATAGCGGCATTCCTCTGCCCGCAGATGATAGGCTCATCATTAAGAGGGTCATACACCGAAGCGGAAGGAATAAGATTTACATAAATGGTTCGCTCTCTACGCTTACGACCTTGAGCGAGATAGGCCGTCGTCTGATAGACGTATATGGTCAGAGCGAGCACCAATCGCTCGTCAGGGGCGAAGAGCACATTGAGATACTCGATGCCTTCGGCGATTTACCGGGGCTTCGCTTAGAGATGGCCGATTCATATGGCAAGTGGGTAGAGGTAAAGCGTAACCTCGATGAGCTTATGACATCAATAAAGAAGGACTCAGAGGAGCGTGAGTTCCTTGAGTTTCAAAGTGAAGAGATAGGGGCGGCCTCGCTAAAGGTCGGCTATGATGAGTCATTAAAGTCCGAGCGTGACAGGTTAAGGAATAGTGCGGCACTTCATAGTGCGAGCACCACGGCTGAGGAGACCCTGTACTCCGGGCAAGGCTCTGTCGTTGAGCGTCTCGGCGTTGTCGTAAAGGAGCTCTCTGATGCGGCTCGCTTTGATATTGAGCTTTCGGCCACGGCCAAGCGTATAGAGTCTTCGGCCATAGATTTAGAAGACGCGGCCACTTACCTTCGCGACTATAGCTCCGCATTGGAAGGTGGGGAAGGTGGAGACGCTGTAACCTTAGATGACATTGAATCGCAATTAAGCGTTATGGAGAAGTTAAAGGCCAAGCACGGTGGCGCGACCATCAAGGAGTTGTTGGCCAAGAAAGAAGATATAGATACGAGGCTTGGCCTTATAGTCGACTCCGAGGCATCTGTAAAGAGATTAAGTAAGGCTCTAACCGACGCGTACGATGAGGCCGTGATTATTGCCGAAGCCTTGACTACGGCGCGCCGTGATAAGGCAAAGGAATTTAAGGCCGCCATAGAGAATGAGCTCTCGGAGCTTGGCATGAAAGGCTCTATCTTTGAGTGTTACGTCGATACCGATATAGACGATGAGAGTCAAATCGTTAAGTTTGGAGAGAAGGGTGCGGATCACGTAAGCTTCCATATCTCTACCAATGTTGGCGAGGAGGTAAAGCCTTTGGCAAAGGTTGCCAGCGGAGGTGAATTGTCGAGGATAATGTTGGCCGTTAAGAGGCTTACGAGCATAGGCAATGTCTCGACCCTGATATTCGATGAGGTAGATACCGGTGTTGGTGCGCCTTTGGCAACGGTCGTCGGACGTAAGCTCAAGGACGTATCGAAGACGCATCAGGTATTCTCTATAACCCATATGCCGCAGATCGCCATATTCGCCGATACGCATTACTTTGTAACGAAGGTTCTGACCGACGACGAAAGAACCGTCACACGCGTGCGGGTTCTTGAACCAAATGAACGTGTCGAGCAGATTGCGATAATGCTCGGCGGTGATGACTTGACAGAGACGAACCTGAAGCACGCTCGTGAGCTATTAGAGAGTGCCGTAAAATAAAGAAGGAGTATTTATCTTGGTAAGGAAGGCTTTGGTAAAGGACATAAAGGCGATACATTCGCTCATCGAATCTTTCGCCATAAAGGGCGAGATGCTCCACCGAACGATCGTGGAGTTGCATGAGCAGATGCGAGACTTCTTCGTATCTACAGACGAAGACGGTGAGATTGTGGGTGTCGCGGCTCTGAGCCTCGCATGGGACGGCCTCGGAGAGGTGCGTTCTTTATCGGTTAAGACAAGTCGTACGGGTAGTGGCATAGGCACGGCTCTAACACAGGCCTGCATAGAAGAGGCGCGCGCTCTTGGCTTAAAGAAGATATTCGCGCTGACATATAATGTGAGTTTTTTTGAAAAGAACGGTTTTACTCCGGTCGACAAGGAGATACTTCCGCATAAGATATGGAGCGATTGTGTTAAGTGCGCTAAGTTCCCAAATTGCGATGAGAACGCCGTAATGATGGACCTATAAAATAAGCTATACTTAAAGAGGGGTTATCTTATGTCTGAAAAATTTACTGAAACAATAGATACGGTCGCATCACTCTTGGACGAACGTGTCGACGGTTATGAGATATTTTTATCTTCAAGCAATGGTACGGCTATAGAGGTTAAGGCCGCCGAGGTAGATGCCTTCAAGGTGCGTTCCGAGACGGGCATTGGGCTTCGCATTATAAAGGACGGTCGTCCGGGCTTTGGCTATACGAACGTATTTGTGAGCGAAGACCTTCGGCGCATGGTTAGCTCGGCCATAGACGGTAGTGTTGCGGCGGACAAGGACGAAGCACTTTGCTTTACCGATAAGTGCGAGACAAGTATCACGGCCTCGGAGCTGGATTTGATCGACGACGGATTTGACGCCTTGAGCGAGAGTGAAAAGATAGAGTGTGCCGCGAGTGTCGAAAGCTCTGCTAAGGGTTTTGACGAACGTATTGCCACCGTCAGGAAGGCTTCTTACAATACCTCAACGATGACGACAAGGGTCGTTAACTCAAATGGCGTTGACGCTGATTACTCGGCGACATTCTATTCGGCATCTGTCATGGCAGTTGCCACAGCGAAGGCTGTTTCCAAGAACGGTAGCGAAGACTCTCAGGTTGGCTGGGAGGTATCTATGGGGCATAAGCGAGGCGACGTAGATTGCGCGGGCGTTGGCACAGAAGCGGCAAGACGCGCCGTAGAGATGCTCGGTGCGGAGCAGATTAAGACCATTAAGTGTAGCGCTGTATTTGAAAATGCCGTCGTCATGGATTTCTTAGGTGTCTTGGCCTCTGCCCTGAGCGGCGATAATGTTATGAAGGGTAAGTCTATGTTGGCCGATAAAGTCGGCAAGAAGGTATTGTCGAGCTTGCTTAATATATACGACGACGGACTTATAAAGGGTGGTTGGAGTTCTTCTCTATTTGACGGCGAGGGCGTGTCGCGCCAAAGAACACCGCTCATAGTCGAAGGTCTTTGTGAGGGGTATCTCTATGATTCTTATTGGGGTGGGCGCGCGGGCAAGCCTTCTACGGGTAATGCTACAAGAGGCGGCTTTAAGGGGGCGCTCGGCATTGGAACTTCGAATTTTTATATAGAGAAAGGCAAGGAAGATCTAAAGACTCTATTGAGTTCAGTTGGCGACGGGTTATTCATCACCGACGTTATGGGCGTTCATATGATAGATGCTGTCAGTGGAGATTTTTCCCTTGGCGCGAGTGGTATGCGCGTAGAGGGCGGTGAGCTGACGACACCTGTTCGCGGTATGGCTATATCGGGGAATATACTTGAGTTATTCTCAAGGGTCGAGGCCGTTGGGAGCGACCTGCGCTTCGTTGGCTCGGTCGGAGCGCCGAGCCTGCTCGTAGCCGACGTAGAGGCGAGCGGGTCTTAAGGAAGATGCCATTAGATGAAATCCATTCTACCGATAAAAACCCTTCCAAGGGGCGAAGCCCCGTCGGAAGGGTGAAGAGGGTAATCATAATAGTCTTCGACAGCCTCGGCATAGGGGCGTTGCCTGATGCCGTTGATTACGGCGACGTTGGAAGCCACACGCTCGATAATATCTCCAAGGCCGTTGGAGGGCTTAATATACCGACACTCTCAAAGCTCGGCCTTGGTTGCATTGATGGCGTTGGTGAAGTCGCAGAGGTCAGCGAATCGATAGCGGCATACGGGCGTATGAGGGAAGCGTCAGTGGGGAAAGATACGACGACCGGCCACTGGGAGATAGCAGGGCTGATACTTAAGGACGGTTACAGGAGATTCCCCGACGGCCTGCCGGAAGAGATATTAAGGGAATTTACAGAACGCACGGGCTACGGCTACCTCTTTGGAGGTGCGGCTTCGGGTACGGAGATAATCGAACGCCTCGGTGCCGAGCATATTGAGTCGGGCAAGCCCATCTTATATACCTCGGCAGATAGCGTCTTTCAGATAGCCGCGCACGAGGATGTCATGCCCGTTGCAGAGCTTTATCGTATCTCAACACTATGCAGGGAGTTCCTTAACGGCTATAATGTAGCGAGGGTCATAGCAAGACCTTTCGTAGGCAAGGTCGGGAGCTTCGAGCGTACCTCACAACGAAGGGACTTCTCCATAGAGCCGCCCGTTAAGCTACTGCCCGAATATATCAAGGATGCAGGGCTTCGGTCAGTTGCTATAGGGAAGATATCAGATATATTCTGCGGACGAGGCTTTAGCGAGGTATTAAAGACTACCTCGAACGACGAGGTGATGGAGGCCGTCTTGGAGTCGCTAAATTCGACAAAAGGTGGTTTGATATTCGCAAACCTCGTTGACTTTGATATGTTATATGGCCACCGTAATGACGCTCGTGGTTATGCCCGTGCCTTGGAGCAGGCCGACCTTGAGCTTGGGCGCGTGATAGAAAGTCTCTCCTACGGAGACATGCTCATACTTACGGCAGACCACGGCTGCGACCCGACCACTTCGTCAACGGATCACTCGCGCGAGTACGTGCCTCTGCTCGTATACGGCAGGGGGCTTAAGGGTAACGTTAATCTCGGTACAAGAGAAAGCTTTAGAGACCTTGGCACGACGGTCGCCGAGTACCTGGAGGTAGATACTTTGAAGGTCGGAGAGTCTTTTCTTAGCCTTATAATTTAACCCATTAAGAGGATAATCATTTGTCTGGGTCACATTCACATTCGCACGGACACTCGCATGGCCACGCCCATTCGCACGGAGACATCGACTCTAAGCTTAAGCGAAGGCTTAAGATTGCGGCCGTCCTTACAGGTATTATATTCTTTGCCGAGCTATTCGGCGGTTTATTAACCCATAGCCTCGCACTCATCTCGGATTCCATACACGTCTTTATGGATTTGCTGGCTCTCCTTCTGAGCTTTCTTGCCATATATGTATCAGAGCTCGCGCCTACGGAGAAGAGAACCTATGGCCTGCATAGAGCCGAGGTCTTCGCGTCATTCGTAAATGGCGCGTCCCTGATATTGGTCTCAGGATTCATACTCTATAAGGCCTACGGCAGATTAAATAACCCCGTTGAAGTAGACGGGCTCGGTATGTTCACGGTGGCGTTGATAGGGCTTGTCGTAAATGTAGTTGTCGCTTATTGGCTACACAGCTACGCAAAGACCGACCTTAATATAAAATCCGCCTTCTTGCATGTAATCGGCGACGCCGCGGCGAGCGTGGGCGTTATCATAGCGGCCATTGTAATTCACTACACCGGTTTCTTCATGATAGATGCTATAATAAGTATATTCATAGCCGTCATAATATTATTCGGTTCCCTTAGAATTGTACTTGAAGCCTCTCACATACTCCTCGAGGGCGTGCCGAGGGAGGTTGACCTTAAGGCCGTTAAGGAGGCGATACTCGCCCTTGAGGATGTGAAGGGAGTTCATAGCCTCCATATATGGAGTATATGCTATAATGTACACGCTCTGAGCGCGCACGTTGATGTGCATCCGACATGTAAAGGGCCAAGGACGAGTATAGTTAATGTTATAAACGACATGTTAGCCGAAGACTTTCACATCTTATATACTACGATCCAACCCGACTGTGCCAGCTGTAATAGGAACGATACTTTAAGAACCATAACGCATGCAGAGAGGTAAATCTTATGACAATAAAATCGCTTAAGGCAGAAGAACTTAGCTGGAGGTGCGACGTCGGTAATTTGACCTTCTCTAATACGAGTGAGATTGCCGACATATCGGATGTTATAGGCCAGGAGCGTGCTTTAAGGTCTCTCGACTTTGGCCTTGGCATATTGGACGGCGGCTTTAATATCTACGTACTTGGCGAGAGCGGTACAGGCAAAACCTCTATCGTGAAGGAACGCCTCGAGGAGAGGGCATCAGGCGAGGCCGTACCGGACGATTGCTTTTACGTATTTGACTTTAAAGACCCGGACAGGCCCGTTGCCTTAAACCTTCCGCCGGGCGAGGGCGTTGAATTTCGCTCCGATATGGACGGCTTCATCGCCATACTCAAGCGTGATATTCCGGGCGTATTTGAAAGTAAGGACTATGAGAGCCACCGTGATGAGATACTCGACGGTCAACAGGAGAGCACAAAGGCGATATTTTCAAGGATAGAGAAGCTCGCCGTAGATAGGGGCTTTGTATTAAAGAAGACGAGCGGCGGATTGTCGGTCCTGCCCGGTAAGGACGGTAAGATACTCAAGGAAGCCGACTACGATAAACTCTCGCGCTCTGAGAGAAATGAGATAGACAAAAAATCAAAGCAGCTTCAGGATAAATTAAGTGATGCAATACGTGAGGCCAGAAAGCTCGACAAGGGCGTAAGGAAGCGCATCGCAGAGCTCGACCAAGAGGTAACACAATACGTCGTTAAGCCGCACATGGACGACCTCTTAACCAAGTATGCCGCATACGAA
The DNA here is from genome assembly GCA_030631875.1 of Deltaproteobacteria bacterium. Classification (GTDB taxonomy): domain Bacteria; phylum Desulfobacterota; class GWC2-55-46; order GWC2-55-46; family DRQE01; genus DAOVKH01. The sequence continues at coordinate 9,412 of DAOVKH010000044.1, forward strand.
GACATTACTGCTTACCTGAAGAACGTAAGCGATGACATATTCCTCAATATAGACGATTTCCGCGTTAAGGAAGATATGCAGACGGCTATTATGGGGATTAAAATGCCCACAAAGGAGGCGAGCTTCGAGCGGTATAAGATTAACCTGATAGTCGATAACAGCCACTTGAAGGGCGCGCCCGTTGTATTTGAGACCAACCCCACCTACTATAACCTCTTCGGAAGGGTCGAGCATAGCGTACAGTACGGTGTGGCAACGACGGACTTTACGATGATAAAGTCAGGCTCTATTCAACGTGCCAACGGCGGATACTTAGTCCTGAATGCCATGGACGTGCTTAAGAATATATTCGTCTACGACGCTCTAAAGCGTATGATACGAACGCGGGAGGTTAAGGTCGAAGACGTTTGGGAACAATACAAACTCGTCTCAACCACGACACTCAAGCCCGAGCCCATACCGGTAGATATAAAGATAGTCCTCATAGGCGAGCCGTATATATATTACCTGCTCTATAGGATGGATAAAGAGTACAGAAAACTATTTAAGGTCAAGGCCGACTTCGACAGCATCATGAATAATACCGAGGGTAGTGTTGAAAATTATGCCGGCTTCATTGCGAGCACCTGCTCCGAGAAGGGGTTGTTGCCGTTTGATATAAGTGGTGTCGGAGCGGTAGTGGAGTGTGGCGTGAAGTTGGCCGGAAGCACGGATAAGATATCTGCCAACTTC
>DAOVKH010000154.1 GCA_030631875.1 Deltaproteobacteria bacterium
CGTTCTTTGTATATCTGAGCACCTTGGGTAATCTCGTCATCGAGAACCTCGAAGACGTCGTCGTTCTTAATCGCCTCCTGAATCTTCTCCTTATTGTAGATGACGATATCGGAGACGATTGTTCTGGCGAGCCTTGCGGCCTGTTCAGGTGTGGTTATCTTTGCCATAGCGTGTCCTTTTTCTTCCTGGCTTTTACGTTAGTTCTTCGTCGAGTTCTTCTGCGAGTATTCGGGCACTGAACTCGGCGTTTTCTCTGACGAGTCTTTCTATCAGAAGCGCGTCCTTGGACTTAAAGGCCTCTATTATATCCTCGTGCTGTTTGATGGAGCGTACCATGCGCTCGGGAAGGCTAAGTGCGGCTATCCTCAAACGCTCGAATTGTTCTACCATCTGATCTAATATCTGAAGTAGCTTGTCGTTTCCGCAAAGTGCCAAGAATGTTTCGTGAAACTGGTTGTCGAGTTTAAAGAATCCTTTGACGTCGTTCTTCTTGGCCGAACGCTGCATCTGCGCGTTCAGTGTCTCTAGCTTCTTAAGGTCCTTGGGCGTAAACTTCGCGTACGCTTCTTTGGCGGCGTAACCCTCAAGGAGGCTCTTTATAGCATAGAAATCACTGACATCCTTTGCCGTGATGGTGCTTACTACCGCACCCTTTCTCGGCACTACTGTGATGAAGCCTTCGGACTCGAGTTGGCGAAACGCCTCTCTTATCGGAGTTCTGCTAATGCCGAAGCTATCTGCTATATCGTGTTCCGGTATGCGTTCACCGGCCTTGAGCTTTCCGTTTATAATGGCGTCCTTTATGAACTCCACTATCTTTTCCCTCAATGTGAGGGGACGCTCCACGGGGTGGTCTAAGACCCTCGTTCTTTCCATGTCTTTATGTATACTGTGTACTGAATTAAAAGTCAATATTTTTATAGACCTTGACCCATACATTTTATAATATATACGGAGTATTATCCATGATTTTTCTTGAATATATCAGGGGGTTGGTGTTTAATCTACAACTTAGAGGTTAGGAGGCTTGTTTATGTCAAATACTAAAAAACGACTGCACGTACATATACCTTATAGAATGCTGGTAGAGGAGTTACCCAAGGTCTTGGATATGGGGCTAAATCCGGAGGTCTTCCTTGATGCCGAGACACTCGACAACATTGACCTTAAGGAGGTCAGAGAGGTCTCTTCGGCCTTAAGCGATAGAGGTCTTTTTACGACAATACATGGCCCGTTCATGGAATTATCACCCGGAGCGCCCGACGGGCGTGTGCGCATGGCCACAGTAGATAGATTCAACCAGACGCTTGACGTGGCGGAACGACTACGCCCAAGGGCTATAGTCCTGCACGGTGGATTTGACGACCGTCACTTCGATGGCGACGTAGACGTATGGTTAAATGAAAGCCTTAAGACGTGGCCTGAGATAGCCGCGCGCGCAGAACGGTTAGATACCGTCATAGCCGTGGAGAATATATTTGAAGAAGAGCCTACGCCATTAAGGAGGCTCATTGACAGTATTGCTTCATCGGCCTTTGGCGTCTGCATCGACGTAGGACACCTTAAGTTATTCTCAAAGGTGTCTCTTGAGGAGTGGTTTAAGACCATTAATAACGATATAAAAGAACTCCACATACACGATAACCACGGCACGACCGACGAGCACCTTGCGATAGGGGAGGGTGATATCGATTTTGATCTATTCTTTTCATTGGTCACAGCCCACGCCGAAGACCCAATCTACACAATAGAACCTCACGGCGAAGAGGCCTTGAAGCGTGCCCTCAAGGCCGTCCAAAGATACCTTTAACTTTTTAATAGCACCAGGCCTTGAAGCAATGGCAAAGCGCAGAAAAAAGATAAGCAATACGACTAAGGTTTCAGGCAACGCGGGGGCTAAATCGACGGATTCGCCTGCCATCGTTGGCGCATCTATTAGCGCGGTCATCGTAGCCGTAGCCGTTACTATATTGATGGCCGTCTCTGCCTACGCCAGAAACGCACCGTGGACGACCGAGCTCTCTGTATGGGAAGATACTCTTGAGAAGAGCCCTGCAAAGGCGCGTCCGCATAATAATATGGGCTTTACATACCACGCCCTTGAGCGTATCGAAGATGCCGCGCGTGAGTATAAGCTCGCTCTCAGAGCAAATCCTGCGCACTACATGGCAAGCTTTAACCTCGCCAACGCCTACGTCGAACTCGAACGTATGGAAGAGGCCATTGTCTATTACACCAGAGCCGTTAAGCTCAGCCCGGATTACGCCAAAGGACACTTTAACCTCGGCAACACCTATAAGGCTCTCGGCAGAGAATACGAGGCAATAGCCGCCTATGACGACGCACTTAAGTATCAGCCCGATTATCCTGAGGTCTACAATAATCTGGGCAGTATCCATAATGACGCAGGACGCCTCGACGAGGCAGTAGAGGCGTACAGCTTGGCGCTCGAACAAAAGGACGGCTTGTATGCCAATGCCAATAATAACCTCGGCGTTGTCTACGCTAAGAAACGCGATATAGAGATGGCCGTTAAGCACTTTAAGGCCGCCATAGCGGTCGACTCGGAGTACTCAGGGGCGTATAATAACCTTGCGACACTCTACGCCTCCCTTGGCAGGTACGAAGAGGCGATAGATAAGTTTGAGGAGTTGCTGGCATTTAAGCCCGATGACACGCGGGCTATTAAAGGCATTGCTTTAATTAAGGCACGGCTTAAAGGGCGGCTGTGATAATTGCCCGTCTTCTTCGTTACGCTTTGGAGTTTAGTCGCTCGACGTACCTTTAGTACGCCTCGCTCCTAACTCCTCGCGTGCCTCGAATACGACCAATTCTCTTTGCCGCGACCAATTTGTCATCCTGCGGAGGCAGGAATCCATAATGAACGGTGGCACAGCCCAGCCTACAGGGCTCATTGGGTGCATATGGATTGGAGAGGGACTCGTCCTTCTGGCTGGTGATGTGAAAAGTGAAGGAGAGAGGAGAGGAACATGAAGAAAATTTTCCGTTTTGTTGTAATTGCCGTCTTAATAATTGGATTTGCTGGAGCATGTTATAGACATGAAGAGCAAGAAGGCAGGCATGTGTTGTTAGAAACTTTACAGAGGGAAGATAAAGCTTACGAACAAGATATTATAAAAACAGAGATAGAAGAAAAAGATGCGAAATTAATCGAGTGGCCGCAAGCGTTTAAAGAATTAGATTCTCCGAATTGGCAAGATCGATCTGAGGTGCTGAATGAAGTGTTGTATGGTCAACTTGAAATTCCAAGCGAGTTGAAGGATAAGTTTATTGAATTAATTAAAGAAGAGTCAGTATTTGAAGAAAAATTTGTCAAAAACTGGATAAAAACTGGATTATCTGAGCATGAGGCACGTGTATATTTTATCCAGAAATATTATAAAGATGGATACATGCAATACTACAGTGAATTGTCAGCAGTGGTTTCTTCTTTTAAGGATGTAAGAGTTGTGCCGTTTTTGTTAAAGGGGATTTATTATGGTGGTGGTGCGGTTGTGCCGACTCATGTTATAAATATCGGCGAAGGTGCAGTTAATCCTCTTTTTGATGCCATGAGGTCGGATGATATGCTTATGAAACGGGAATCAGTGTTTGTTTTTTCTGTTTGGGTTAATCCGCCACGAGATTCAGACGATTATGGTGTGTCAGAGGAGATGTTGATAACGGATTCTGAGACATTGGAAAAAATTAAAACTGCTTTCTTGGAAGCATTAGGTGACTCAGATGAACGCGTTAGAGTTCATGCTGTGTATGGTTTGGGTGCATTCCCTGAAGATATTGTTATTAGTAGGTTGGAGGAGATTGCAAAGAATGATCCTGATTACTCGGAATTGTTTCCAAGTTCTTCGGTTAGAGGGTTGGCTGTAGAGATATTAAAACAGTTGAAAGAGAAGAGGAAGAGCTTACCAGAGGGGAAAACGAAAAAGCTGGAAGAGTAAAGTCCCGTAGGCTGGTTCCGCCCACCGCAATATAATAAGAAAGATTAACCAATGGCAAAAGTAAAGAGAAAGAGAAGGCCTCGCGCATCCGCTAAGGTTGCTGTTTCCGTTAGCGAGAGCGACGGAGCATCGAAGAGCCTCGCGCATACAGGTGGCTTTACGATATTCGTCGTCGCTTTGACGCTTATCTTCTGCGTTGCGTCTTTTATGAGGAGTAGTCTTTGGAACGAAGACACTACCATCTGGCTCGATGCCGTAGATAAGAGTCCGTCGAAGAGCAGAGCCCACAACAACACGGGCTTTGCCTTCTATCAGCTCGAACTCTTGGACGAGGCAATTGAATACTACAAGTCCGCCTTGGTTCACCAGTCCAACTACTTTCAGGCGCGTAATAATCTGGCTGTCGCCTATAAGGATTTGGATCGCCTCGACGAAGCCCTCGACGAGTACCTCATAATAGTAGA
>DAOVKH010000205.1 GCA_030631875.1 Deltaproteobacteria bacterium
ACATCCACTATAAGAGGGCGACCATAAAAAAATATAACCTCGAGTTCAGCTTCAGCGGCCTTAAGACGGGGGTCTTAAATACCGTAAAGTCCCTCGAAGAAGAGGGCGCGTTGACCGACGAGGCAAAGGCCGACATTGCGGCGAGCTTTCAGGAGTCGGTCGTAGACGTGTTAGTTAAGAAGGCTCTCTGGGCACTCGATAAGACAGATTGCGACAGACTCGTCGTGGCAGGGGGTGTGGCTTGCAACTCAAGGCTCAGGGCAAAGCTCAAGGCGGCTACGGATAAAGAAGGTATTGCATTATTCATACCCAAGCCCGCTTACTGTAGCGACAATGGTGCGATGATAGCGTTGCTTGGGTTGAGGCTCTTTGAAGAGGGTTTGAGTATTGGCTCCTTTGAGACTAATGCTTTGCCGAATTCCGACGAGTTCTGATGCGGAGTGCGGCGCGATAAAAGCGCAACTTTACGCCCCTAAATGGACGACTACTTTGTCAGCTCTTCGGACTCTAATCCTCACGTACTTATTAGTACGCTGCGGTTAAAGTCCTTGAGCTTCCTCGTATGCGCCTCATTTATGAACGTAAAAGTAGTGTCGGCTCAGTTTTTGCGTGCGAAGAGTCTGTAGACTCCTTGTATATGAACTTTTCTCTTTGCCGCATAAGGGTGTTATTTAATATGGATAAAAGTATGAAATTAAAGAGAATTATTGAAAAGACCGACACAGCGACTGGGCGAGCGTTCGACCTCTTTATTCAATCTTTGATAATCCTCTCACTCGTATGCTTTTCTATTGAAACCATTCCCGACCTTTCAAAGAGCACGGTGTCGGCACTGAAGCTCATAGAATTAATAACTGTTCTGATTTTCACAGTTGAATACTTGTTGCGTCTATTTGTGGCAGGTAGACGTTTGAAGTTTATCTTTAGTTTTTACGGGGTGATAGACCTTGTGGCGGTCGCACCGTTCTATATTGCCAGCGGTATTGACCTGCGTTCCATTAGAATTTTTCGATTATTCAGGCTCTTGCGCACCTTTAAGATATTCAGGTATGGAAAGGCCGCAGAGCGTTTCGCTAAGGCGTTTGCTAAGATAAAGGAAGAGTTAGTCTTGTTCTTTGTGGCAACAATCTTTTTGCTCTTCTTTTCTTCGGTTGGGATATACTATTTCGAGAATTCTGCTCAACCCGAAGAATTCAAATCGGTCTTTCATTGTCTTTGGTGGGCTGTTGCGACACTGACTACCGTTGGGTATGGAGATGTATATCCCATTACCGTGGGTGGTAAAATATTCACTTCATTTATAGTAGTTATTGGTTTAGGCGTGGTTGCAGTCCCTGCAGGACTGTTAGCTTCTGCGTTGACCGGGACGGCTAAGGACGATGACTAACTCTACCGAAAATAAACCAGTACGTTTTGCCAAGAAGTCCCTTGGGCAGAACTTCTTGGTCGATAAGAATGTCGTTGCCAATATAATCTCTGCCGCAGGGATTGTTGAAGGCGAACGGGTATTGGAGATAGGCCCCGGGACGGGCCTGCTTACGTGCGCTTTATTAGAGGCAGGCGCGAAGGTCGTTGCTATAGAAAAAGACGATGAACTATGTAAGAGGCTAAAGCAAGAATTTGCAGAGAACGAAGACTTTACTCTAATCGAAGCCGACGCTCTGGAGGTGGACTTTATAGAGTTGTCGAAGAAGTACGCCACTCGTCTGAAGGTTGTAAGTAACCTGCCATATAATATTTCAGGGCCCGTTATGGCAAAGTTCTTAGAGAATTACCGAGCCTTTAGCGGTTTTATATTGATGCTCCAAAAGGAGGTCGCCCAGAGGTTTGCGGCCACCTCCGGTACAAAGGCATACGGCATACTCTCGGTCTTGATCAGGGCCTACGGAAGCGCGCGTATGTTATTTGACGTTTCACCGAATTCATTTAAACCGAGGCCAAAGGTAACCTCGACGGTCGTAGGTATTACCCTCTTCGAAGACTCAGCTATACCTATTACAGATGACGCTCTTTACCCCGTGCTTCGCCAGGTAGTGAGGGCGGCATTTGGTCAGAGGCGTAAGACCCTGCTGAATGCCCTTAAGGCATTGGGGTGCGAGCCGGAAGTCTTGACCGATGCTCTTGCGTCCGTAGATATCGACCCGAAGCGTCGAGGCGAGACACTCTCCTTTGAGGAGTTTCTCAACTTGGCTAAAGAGCTTTCAGGTAAAGTGCCGGTAGTCTCTTAACTTGACATTTGCACCACGAATGGGATAATTTTATATAGATATGGACGAAGCACGATACATCGCATTGGAGGGCCCTATTGGGGTCGGTAAGAGTAGCCTTGCCAAATTATTGGCCGAAGAGCTTGGCGGCAGAACTATGCTCGAGCCGGTCGATGAGAATCCGTTCCTTGTGAACTTCTACGGAGACATGAAGAAGCATGCCTTTCAGACCCAGCTCTTCTTCCTCCTTAGCAGATACCAGCAACAGCAGGAGCTTAACCAGCGCGAACTCTTTGGTCAAAGTGTCGTATCGGATTACCTCTTTGCCAAGGATAGGATATTTGCCTATATGAACCTGAGCGAGCACGAGCTTGGCTTGTACGAGCAGGTCTTCAGACTTCTCGATTCAAGGCTCGTTAAACCGGATCTCGTCGTATACCTTCAGGCATCGAGCGAGGTGTTATTGGAGAGGATTGAAAAGCGCAACAACGACTACGAGCGTAAGATAGAGGAGGAGTACTTAGAGAACCTCGTTGAGGCGTATAATAAGTATTTCTTTTACTATACGGAAACACCGCTCCTTGTCGTCAACACGACGGAGATTGATTTTGTAGAAAACCCCGAAGACTTATCAAACCTTGTAAAGGAGATAGAGTCCATCAG
>DAOVKH010000195.1 GCA_030631875.1 Deltaproteobacteria bacterium
AACCTAAGCTTTGTGGAAGACCCGATTAGGGCTCTTCGCGCAATTCGTTTCTCCGAGAGATTTGGCTTTGATATCTCACCGCATACTCTAAAGCTCATAAAGAACTCAATACGCCTGAACCTTCTCAGGAAGTCCTCAGGGCCGCGCATACTCGATGAACTGAAGAATATTATGAACGAAGATTCCTTTGAGGCAATAATCGTAAGGCTTGGGAAGCTCGGCATACTACAGCTCATCAACCCGAATATTACCGTGAAGGCTTCTACCGGAAGGCTCCTTAGAGACGCAAAAGATACTCTGGCATGGTATCGTCTATCTTCCCTAAATGATAAGTCAGAGGCGTGGCTGACACTCTTCCTGGCCTTAACCGATAAACTTCCAAATAACGAGCTATTGAGTACCGTTAAAAGGCTTGGCCTTAGCGGCAAGAGACGGCTCCAAGTAATACGCCTTAGAAGAGACGGCCTTCGGGCACTGAGCAAACTCGAAGGACTCTCCGTAGCCTCCAAGACGGCCAACGCCGGTAGCAAGATTCACACGCTGCTCAAAGGACTTCCCACTGAACTTACGCTATACTTAATGGCAAAGACGACGGATAAGCGGGTCAAGGGCTACATCTCAACCCATATGACAAAGCTCAAGAGCCTCTGCCCGCTACTCACGGGCACAGACCTTAAATCCATGGGCATTAAAGAAAGCCCCGTTATGGGAAAGACCCTCGCGGCACTCCTTAAGGGACGGCTCGACGGAAGGTTTACGACAAAAGAAGACGAGGTCAAATTCGTAAAGGCAAGCCTCAGGAAAAAATAATCCTACTCCCCTACTCCTATGAAGAGACTCTCAGCCCTAATAATAGTTTTATCTATAATGCTCTTGACCGTCTCATGCGGCGGCGCGGCTCGCCGTCATACGGCACCTCCAAATCCATTAAACTCCACCTACCGCATAGCAATTCTTCCGCTATACAACGACACCATGAGTGTCAAGGGGCCGGTAATGGTCAGAAAAGTTTTATTTAAGAAGCTCAAAGGCTACCACTACTCCGTCAAGGATCTCAATGAAACAGATAAGATTCTTCGTGACAGACTCGGCGTAACACTCGGCAAACAGATTGCGCTCGTAGATAGAGAACTCCTGAAGAATGAACTCGGCGTCGATGCCCTCCTCTACGGTTATCTTCTAAACTTTGACTCCGTAACGCTTGGGGCATATAATGTAAGAAAGGTGCGCGCCGCATTTAAGCTCGTAGACGCTGAATCGGGCGAGGTTCTATGGTCGCGCGCACAGGGCGTTAAGACGACCCTGAGTGCCAAGGGTGTCGGAAGCCTCTTCAAAGACCGCGACAAGGGCGAAGACATCTCTACAAGGATTCCAGGCCTTGAGGAGATACCCGGCATAGGCAAATGGAAGACCATGAACGACTTTAAAGACGTACCGGCCGAGGCGGCCGTGCTCATAGGCTTTACAGAACTACTTGTAACAAAGGTGCTTCGAGTGAACCTCTTAAGTCAAACAAAGAAGATGGTAAGCATCATTACCAGAGACTTCCCAAGGGAGCTTGGCGATAAAATTGCCTATAGTAAAGTTGCGGACGACTTAGAGGAGATTGCTTATAAGAAGACCAAAAGCTCTCTCCTATACCCCGTCCCCTACCTTGGGCTAAGAGATAAAGAAGACTTTACGGCATCTATCACTATGATCGTCATAGATAAAGATAGCGGCAGAGAAGATAGGTTCGAGGTTATAATCGCAAAGCGTGGGGGCAATATACGAAGCTCCTACCTCGATGCCGCAGGCGAAGAGAAAGCCGCCGTAATAATGAAGGACGATGGTAAAGAAATATTTTTATACCCGGAGAAGAAAAAATTTATAGTTATGGAGACCCAAGACTCAAACCATGAAGAAGATATATCAATAGACTTTGAAGGCTTTGACAATAAAGGCCTGAGCAGGTACAGCGTTACGGTGGCATCAGAAGGTTCTTCGCCTATACGCAAGGGGCTTATATGGGAGCGTGATGGCTTTCCGATAAGAGCCGAATTCGAAGATGACGGATCCAAGACGACCATAACAGTAGAGGACGTAGGATTCAGGCGACCCCTGAACGCGTTATTTGAGATACCGGAAGATTATACAGAGACCGATACGTACGGGCTTACCAGCCAAGAATAATATCTAAAACTACCATACAAAAGGAGGTAACCTATGAAGACGAAATCTTTATTCAAGGGCGCATCACTTAAGATAGCGTTAGTGGTATTCGCAGTCGCGGTGCTGGCAGGATGCTCGCCAAAGACCACCGGTGCGGTCAAGGATGATATTACCTTAACCAAGCAAACAGAAGAACTGACGGAGGAAGGGCTTAATTACCGCGGCCCTCAATATACGGTAGCCATAATAACATTCGAGAATAAAACGCCGAGCCGCACACTCGGCGTCGGAGAAGCCGCAACCGACATACTGAGAACCATCGTAAAGAAAGCTGGGCTTGAGCCTATCGTACTTAGCGAAGAAGAACTCATGGACCATGAAGAATTAATCAACCTCCAGCACTCAGGCGTAATTAAGACCGGCAATAAAAAGGCCGACGAGGGCTTCGTCTCGATAGATTTCAGGATCTCAGGCGCCGTGACCTCGTTTTCGCAGATAGAGGAAGAGTTCGACATACTCATCGGTAAATCAAAGACAGACATAGCGCGCGTTCAGGTCGACTACGCGCTCGTGGATATAGCGAGTGGTAAGAGCCTCGTTGCCGACAGCGGCATGGGCGAATACAAGAAAAAGGTAAGACAAATTTTGGGCGTGGGCGGCAAGAGCTCCGATGACCCCGGCCTTCGCGACGGAGCGTTGAGGGACGCCCTCACAAAGGCGATGACAAAGATGATAGCAACGCTGAACGAAGTTCCATTTCAGGGACGCGTACTCTTAGTTGACCCGAGTAGCATCGTATTCAGAGGTGGTACAAAGAGCAGGCTCGAAGTCGGCACACGCCTTGGAATATACCAGAGAGGTCAGGCTCTCGTAGACCCCGACACGGGGCGAAACATAGGGCATATGGAGAGAAAGATTGGCGAGGTAGAGCTGATGTCTCACCAAAACGATGTCA
>DAOVKH010000203.1 GCA_030631875.1 Deltaproteobacteria bacterium
GCGACGTGAACCATTACGTCTAAGGGGTTCGTTACTATAATGAGTATGGTATTCGGGGAGTGTTTGACGACCTCTGTTACAACGCCGCTGAGTATTCCGGTATTCTTCTCTATAAGATCAGATCGACTCATGCCGGGCTTTCTCGCCAAGCCTGCCGTTATGACGACGACATCCGAATCTGCGGTATCTTTATAGTCGTTCGTTCCGGTTATCTTCGAATCAAAACCAAAGTGAGGTGCGGCCTCCATCATATCAAGGGCCTTGCCCTGCGGCATACCTTCGACGATATCTATAAGGACTACATCGCCAAGCTCCTTAAGGGCTATCCAAAGGGCGGCATTCGCCCCTACGTTTCCAGCTCCTACGACTGTTATCTTCTTACGCGCCATAATACCGGCCTCCTTAAGAGAGTATAAAACCACAAACCTACCACTTATAACCGAATCACCACAATATACCATTAAATCTCTCAAAGACCTACGCGGAAATATATAAGTCCCTTGCTCTGTATACAGTATACAAAGACACCCTCTCTGTCAAGAATAATCTTCGGGGTCGAGGGTAGGAACTACCCTCTCCTCAAAGGAGGTCTTGACAGGTGCCGATTCCCCTTGACATAGCACGGCACCTTTGGTAAATTTTTATTCTTTGGCTTTACTATATACTGTGGCTGATATATTGGCTATACTTATGGACTAATAGTCCTTAACAAACCTCTAATAATGAAGAAGGAGTACTACGAATTATGAAGAAGAACTACCTACTCGCGCCCGGACCGACACCTGTACCTGAGAGCGCACTTCTCGCAATGGCAAAACCCATGATACACCACCGCACACCGCAGTTTTCGCAGATATTCAAAGAAACCTGTGAGATGCTTAGAGACGTATTCCAGACCAAGGAAGACGTACTCATACTTGCAAGCTCAGGCACCGGTGCTATGGAAGGTTCGATTACAAACCTCTTCAGTGCCGGCGACGAAGTCCTTGCCATTAACGGCGGTAAGTTCGGAGAACGCTGGGGGCAGATCTCAGAGGCATACGGCCTTAAGGTTCACTGGATAAAGGTCGAGTGGGGAGATGCCGTTGAGGCAGACGATGTAAAGAAGATGCTCGACGAAAACCCGAATATCAAGGGCGTGCTTACGCAGGCAAGCGAGACCTCGACGACCGTTCAGCACCCCATAAAGGAGCTCGCCACTATTACGAAAGACCGCGATTGCCTCCTGATAGTAGACGGCATCACGGCCGTAGGTGTCGCAGACATCCCAATGGACGAGTGGGGCATAGACGTGCTTCTTTCGGGTTCGCAGAAGGCATTCATGCTTCCTCCGGGCTTAGCCTTTGTGGCTCTTAGCCAAAAGGCATGGAAGCAGAGCGAAACTTCGACGCTTCCAAAGTACTACTTTAACTTTGCAAAGGAAAAGAAGAACATAGCCAAGGATACCTCAGCCTATACGCCTGCGGTATCACTCATAATCGGCCTTCGTGAAGTCCTGCTTCTCTTTAAAGAGACGGGCTTAAAGGAGATGTTCGCTAAGATGGACCGCCTCGGACGTGCCACGCGCGCCGCTATGGAGGCACTTGGCCTTAAGTTGCTTGCTCCCAAGGCACCGAGCTTTGCCGTTACGGGCGTATACGTCCCTGAGGGCGTAGACGGAGCGGCCCTTGTAAAGTATATGCGCGACACCATCGGCGTAACAATAGCCGGAGGTCAGGATCACCTGAAGGGTAAGATTATCCGCATAGCACACTTGGGCTACGTTGATACGTTCGATACCATAACGGTCGTCGCCGCAGTAGAGATGGCACTTAAGAAGTTCGGCGCAGACGTACAGCTTGGCAGAGGCGTAGCCGCTGCAGAAGAAATTCTCTCAGAGCAGTACGCATAATAACACTTAACCTAAAACTAAAGAATAAAGGAATAATATAGAGATGAAGAGAGTACTTATAAGCGACAGCATGTCCTCGGCCGCAGAAGAGATATTCAACGCCGCCGAAGGCATTGAGTGTGACGTAGATACTAAGATAACACCCGAAGAATTGTTAGAGCGCATAAAAGACTACGACGCGCTCGTAGTTAGGTCCAGAACCAAACCCAATAAAGACATATTGGCCGCAGCCTCGAAGCTCAAGGTAATAGGCAGAGCCGGAACGGGCGTGGATAACGTAGACGTAGCATTTGCGACAAAGAAGGGCATCATCGTAATGAATACGCCGGGCGGCAATACCGTCACAACGGCAGAGCACGCAATATCGATGATGATGGCTCTATCGAGGAAGATTCCGCAGGCAACGGCCTCGATGAAGAAGGGTCTCTGGGAGAAGAAGAAGTTCGAGGGAAGCGAAGTAACAGGTAAGACGCTTGGCATACTCGGTGTGGGTAACATCGGAGGTGTCGTCGCCAGCCGCGCACAGGGGCTTAAGATGAACGTCATCGCCTACGACCCCTACATATCCGAAGAAGCCGCAGAGAGGCTCGGCATAACGACCGTAACGATAGACGAGCTCTACGCAAAGAGCGACTACATCTCCATACACGTCCCCTTCACCAAGGAGACGGCAAATATCGTAGACGCAGGCGCATTCAAGAAGATGAAAAAGGGCGTTAACCTCATAAACTGCGCAAGAGGCGGTATAGTTGACGAGCAAGCTCTCGCCGATGCCGTAAAAGAAGGAATAGTTGCAGGGGCGGCATTCGACGTATTCTCGGAAGAACCCCCCAAGGCCGACAACCCACTACTTGCATTAGACGAAGTAATCGTAACGCCACACCTTGGTGCTTCGACCTTCGAGGCTCAGGAGAACGTGGCAGTAGCCGTAGCAGAGCAGATAGTAGAGTTCTTGCAAACTGGTTCGGTCAGAAACGCCGTAAACGTACCGAGCGTACCTGCTGAGCTTCTCGCCTCACTTGGACCATAC
>DAOVKH010000105.1 GCA_030631875.1 Deltaproteobacteria bacterium
ATAAGTACACACCTTCGGAGATAAACTACCGCGCCAACATATACGGCATGAAGAAGCTTGGCGTTGAGTGGCTCATATCGGTCTCGGCCGTCGGCAGTATGCGCGAGGAGATAAAGCCCGGCCATATCGTGATAGTCGATCAGTTCTTCGACAGAACAAGCAAGCGTAAGTCGAGCTTCTTCTCCGACGGCATAGTCGGCCACGTTGAGTTTGCAGACCCAGTTTGCCCGACCCTAAGCGATACACTCTACGGCGCGGCCTCAAAGGCCGGAGCCATCGTACACAAGGGTGGAACGTACATCTGCATAGAAGGCCCGCAGTTTTCTACCAGAGCCGAGAGCAATATCTACAGAAAGTGGGGCGTTGACGTAATAGGCATGACCAACATCCCTGAGGCAAAGCTCGCGCGTGAGGCAGAGCTCTGTTACGCGACCATTGCCCTTTCGACGGATTATGATTGCTGGCATGAGGGCGAAGAGTCGGTGACGCTTGAGATGATACTCGATACATTGAGTAAGAACGTAATGACAGCCAAGCGCATAGTGGGCGAGGCCGTACCGGGCATCAACCCTGAGCGTAATTGTAAGTGTAAGACGGCCAGTCAATTTGCCGTCGTTACCGGCGAAGAGGTTCGCCCCAAGGAGACGACCGAGGCTCTGGACCTTATAATAGGAAAATATAAATAGATATTAAGAAAGGGATTTACCCATGGATATATTAGTCGTAGGTTCGGTTGCATTTGATTCGGTGGAAACACCTTTCGGTAAGGCAGAAGAGGTTCTTGGCGGCTCTGCCACGTACTTTTCGGTTGCGGCGAGTTACTTCGCAAAGCTCGGCATAGTGGCGGTCGTCGGCGACGACTTCCCTGAAGAACACGTTAAGATGCTCAATTACAGAAATATCTCGACCGATGGGCTACAGACCGTCGAAGGAGGAAAGACCTTTCGCTGGAAGGGCAGATATGACTTTGACTTAAATGTCGCCCATACGCTCGATACGCAGTTGAATGTATTTAGCGACTTTAAGCCTGAGCTTCCTGAGGAGTACAGGGATGTTGAATACCTGTTCCTCGCCAACATAGACCCTGAGCTTCAGATGGAGGTCTTAAATCAGGTGAAGGGGCCGCGCCTGATTGCCTGCGATACTATGAACTTCTGGATAGAGGGTAAGCAGGATAAGTTGCGTGAGTTACTTAAAGGTGTCGAGTTGTTTGTCATAAACGAGGGCGAGGCCAGAGAACTGGCCGGTGAGGCGAGCCTCATCAAGGCCGCGCGTAAGATATTCGAGATGGGTCCTAAGACGCTTATCGTAAAACGCGGCGAGTATGGCGCGTTGATGTTCAGCGGCGATCACATCTTCTCTGCCCCTGCATATCCGTTGGAGGATATATTCGACCCGACTGGGGCGGGCGATTGCTTTGCCGGAGGGCTTATGGGGTATCTGGCCAAGACCGGCGACCTAAGTGACGCAAACGTCCGTAAGGCGATAATCTACGGGAGCACTATGGCATCATTTAACGTCGAAGCCTTCAGCCTCGAGCGCCTTAAAAGACTCACCGTCTCTGAGATAGATGAGCGTTACGCAGAGTTTAAACGGTTGACCCATTTTGAAGATGTATGATATATTAAGTCTCAATATATAACTTAGAAGAAAGAATAGGTGCAACTATGTTTAAGCGTATAATCCTACTTTGCATAGTCTTATCGTTTGTCGTTGCTTGTAGTGGCAATAGAACCAAAAGAAACGAGACATTAGCCGCGATACATTACGATGCCGGTAGGGTCTATATTCAGGACAAGAACTTTTACGGCGCGCTCGAGGAACTCGTAAAGGCCGTTGAGATGGTACCGGATAACCCGGATTATCGTCAGATGCTGGCACTCACATACTACGCCAGAAAGATGTACAGAGAGGCCATCTCCGAGTATATAAAGACGCTTCAGATTAAACCCCAACACGTTGAGGCCAATATGAACCTGGCTTCTCTTTATATAGAGCTTAAGAACTGGGATCTGGCCATACCGCACCTTGAGGCCGCTCAGACCGGGCGTCTATTAAAGAAGCGCGAGCACGAGATGCTATATAATAATATGGGGCTTGCCTACTACGGTATTAAAGACTATAAGAAGTCCGTCATATACTCTAAGAAGGCTATAGAGTTAGATCCTAACTTCGTATTTCCTTATTACAATTTAGGCATGGCTCTCGATAAGCTCGGTAAGTACGATAAGGCTATTGACGCATATAAGAGAGCTATATCTCTCATACCGGGATACGTGGACGCTCACTATAACCTTGGCGTGACGGCTTTAAAGAATAAGGACAGGGCTACGGCTAAGAAAGCCTTTATGAGAGTCCTTGAGCTTGATCCTATGGGAGAGAGGGCCAAGAGTGCCAGAGATAATCTTCAGCGTCTGAGGTAAAATAATACACTATGGAAAGTCCCGGAGAATTCCTTAAACGAGAGCGTGAGCTGAGAGGGGTAACGATTGAAACGATATCCCTTGAGCTTAAACTTTCGCCAAAGACCATCAAGGCCATCGAAGATAATAATGAGGCCGAGTTGCCTCACAGCGCCTATGTTAAAGGTTTTATAAGATCTTATTGTCACTGGCTCGGACTCGACGATAACGACGCCGTGCTTCGCTACGAGTCTTATTTGCGCGAGAGAGCCGAGATAGAGCTTATGGGTAAGAGTTCAAAGAGGTCAAAGCCGTCCGACGAAGGTGTCATGGGTGAAGGTGTGCGTCCTAAAGCCAAGGCAGGGCTTCAGACGAGCATCATATTCGCTGTAGCAGGGCTTTTGATAATAATAGGTTATGTTGTCGTTTACGGCCCTTCGAGGTCTGAGATGGTTACGCTTCCAAAGGCCGAGGTAGTGGTTGACGTTGACGAAGATAAGACACTTAAGGGCGAAGACGCCGAAGCGGGGCTTCTTGAGGTTGCGGCTCCTACAGTTGTATTGCCGGAGCTTAGCGCAGAGGAAGTTTCTTTAGATAATGATGAAGATCTTTCCGGTGTGGTGGACTCAACGAATGCAGAGAGTGCTACGGTAACGGAGACGACACCTTTAGGCCAAGAGGTCTTGACCGCAAATAAGAAGTTAAGCCTTGATATGTACGCACGCAAGCTGAGCTGGGTCGATGTCTCTATAGACGGAGAGCCGCCCTATGATATAACACTCAGAGAGGGAGAACGTGTGAGCCTTAAAGCGGCGAAAGTTTTTTTTTGACAATAGGTAATGCCGGCGGGGTTGACGTGACATATAATGGTGAGCCGCTCGGAGAGCTTGGCTCTGAGGGGGAGGTCGTATTCATTGAACTTCCGACTGCTCATTGATAGAATAACCGTGTTAGAGACGATATTTATACTTTAATTATAACTTATGTAAAGAGAGAGAGTCATATAAGATGGAACATCAACTTGTAAGGTGCAGAAGATGCGCTAAGGCGATGACACCGAGTCGCATAGATGATTGCAAGATTAAGTTCTCTTGCGAGTGCGGCTTCTCAGAGACGAAGTCCGCGCCTGCGTCGAGTAAGGCGATTAATCCGCATTACTCAAAGGATAGCCTCATGCCGATGAGGTTTGACCATAGCGGAGAATTCTACTTTGAATCCCAGCGAGCCGATCGTGAGCGTATGGAGATAATAACGCTCGAAGAGATTAGTATGCTCGCGAGCTCTGATTATAATCTAAATGATGTGCTCAAAAACGTCGCCGAAAAGACGGCCAGGCGTTTGGCCATTGACGTATGTTCCATATACCTCTGGGACAAAGAAGCAAAAGAACTCGTCCTAAGCGCTACATTCGGACTATCGCAGGACGCAGTGGGTAGGGCCAAACTTAAGCTCGGTCAGGGCGTTACCGGCTCTGCCGTAGAGGGAGGCGAGCCGCTGCTGGTAACCGATATATCCAAGGACGAACGCTATAAGTACTTCCCCGAGACTAAGGAAGAGCAGTACAGGATAAAGACTATGTACTCATACCCCTTCTTTGTGGGCGATGAGCCATTTGGCGTATTGAATGCCCAGACGGTAGTCTTGCGCGAATTCAAGGAAGACGAGATATACTTTATATCGGTCATAGCCAATCTGATACTCGGTGCCGTTAAGATGCGCACCAAGTCTTAATGAATAGGGGAGCTGGTTAGAGAGCGTGGGGTGACTTTACCGTTGGCTTTAGGTTCTCGGCAGAAAAGTCTTTTAAAGAAGTCTCTGTGGTGATATAGTCATAGGGTTTTTTGAGGCCTGTGCGAGGGGGTTTATACCTCGCTAATATATTACCCGTTAATACGTTAAAAGAACAAAAAGAAGGAGGAGGTTCAATATGTTTAAAAAAAGTTTTCTTCTATTATTTGCATCAGGTTTGTTGGTATTTACGGTCGCTTGCGGCCAAGAGGGTTCTAAAGAAGCTTCAGGTACGGCGAGTGACGCTCCGATAATGGCTCCGACCAATGCGGCGACGGCTCTACCCGGAGGTCATCCGGCCGTTGGTGGCGGAGGCGTTACACAGAAGCCTACCGACCATAGCAGTGTCGGCAGTGCCAAAGAGGTTAGAGTCTCCGATGAGATAAAGGCCAAGTGGAATAAGGTTGAGATAGAGCTTACCGATATGAGCAGCGCCGAGAAGAAGGTGCTTAAGCTCGACGTAGGCAAGAAGGTCACTATCAAAGGCACTAACTTCAAGATATCGGCTGTAGTATTCGTTCCGCACTACGTTATATATGACGACTATATAGGCTCTAAGAGTAATGAGCCTAATAACCCGGCGGTCTTGATGGAGCTATCTGACGGAGACAAGGTCGTTGCAAGGGGCTGGATATTCAAGACCTTTACGACATTTAACTCCTTTGTTCACGAGAAGTATTCAGTAGCTCTTTTAATGCAGGATAGTTAAATAGATCTTACGTATAATGGCGGCTTCCGGTCTCTTACTTTGACCGGGAGCCGTATTCTTTGGAGAGATGCCCGAGTGGCCGAAGGGGGCTGTCTCGAAAACAGCTGTTCCGTTAATCGCGGGACCGAGGGTTCGAATCCCTCTCTCTCCTCCATGACTTCGACCTCTGTGTCGGAGGTGTTTTCAGTGTTGAGGTTTTTTTCGGAGAGGTGCCCGAGCGGCTTAAGGGGCTCGCCTGGAAAGCGTGTGTATAGCAATGTACCGAGGGTTCGAATCCCTCCCTCTCCGCCATATTTTTTGTATCTGTAGTCTGTGTTTCATCTCAAAGAAGAGTTTTTGTTACGGATGTTGCTGATAGCCGGGTCTTGCGCAATGGAGGGACGCCAACCCCGTCAGGTCCGGAAGGAAGCAGCGGTAAGTGTCTTTATCCATGTGCCGCGAGGGTGCCTGGCTATCAGCAGTGTCCGTAACAGACCCTAACTCATTTAAATCAGAGGCTTACCCTTAGAGACATATGGCGTATCAGGTTATATCAAGAAAGTGGCGTCCGGGCATATTCGATGATGTCGTCGGTCAGGAACACGTCGTACGGACGTTGACCAATGCCGTAGACGCCGGTAAGGTCGGACACGCCTATATATTTTCAGGCCCACGCGGTGTCGGTAAGACGACCGTCGCGAGGATTCTGGCAAAGTGCCTTAACTGCGCCAAGGGGCCGACCGGAACGCCGTGCAATGAGTGTTCGATATGCAAGTCCATTACCAAAGGTTCGTCGGTCGATACCATTGAGATAGATGGTGCGTCAAACAATAGCGTCGATAACGTCCGCGATCTTTGCGAGAGTGTCAGGTACGCGCCGACCGAGGGTAGACACAAGGTCTATATAATAGACGAAGTACACATGCTCTCAACCCCGGCCTTCAACGCCCTGCTTAAGACACTCGAAGAACCTCCGCCTAATGTTATATTCATATTCGCCACGACCGAGCCGCATAAGATTCCGGCTACCATACACTCCAGATGCCAGAGCTTTAACTTTAGACGCATTCCCTTAGAGACCATCCACGCTCGCCTTCGTTCCATCGGAGATTCAGAGGGTATTAATATAGATGACGAGGCTCTCTACATGCTCATACGTGAGGCCGATGGAAGTCTTAGGGACGCCCAAAGTCTCCTTGAGCAGGTCTTGGCCTTCTCCGAGGGAGGCGACATTACCCCCGAAGACGTGATGGATGCCATAGGGCTTATGGATAGAAGCCTTGTCTTTGAATTAATGGAGGCGGTTATAGATTGTAATGGTCAAATTATTCTCTCGATAGTTGAAAAGGCATATAACTTCGGCTATGATTTAAAGCGTATAGTTTTGGAGCTTCTTGAGCAGGTACGCGACGTGATGGTCATTAAGGTTTCGTTGGGTGCTTCTTCAAAGAAGGGTGATACCTTACCCCTCGGCTTGCCGGAGGCAGAGTTAGAGCGATTGAAGGGCTTTGCCGAGAAGATAGAGATGGCGAGGCTTCAGAT
>DAOVKH010000157.1 GCA_030631875.1 Deltaproteobacteria bacterium
GACTTAGAGCGTTTTATCGAAAAGGGCGTACACACCGGAGGCGGCTATCCCATGATATTCGGCCTTCCCGGTATATGCGACGGCATTGCAATGGGGCATAAGGGTATGCATTATTCCCTGCCTTCTCGTGAGCTTATAGCCGATACCGTAGAGAGTGTGGCAGAGGCTCATGCCTTGGACGGTCTCGTGCTTTTGACGAATTGCGATAAGATAACGCCAGGGATGTTGATGGCCGCGGCTCGTCTCGACGTACCTACGATAGTCGTTACGGCAGGCCCTATGATGACGGGCAGATATAAAGGTCAACGTACTTCATTTATACGCAATACCTTCGAGGCGATGGCCAAGTATAAGAAGGGTGGAATTACAAAAGACGAATTAGATTCGTGCGAATTGGGCGCGTGCCCCGGCGTCGGCAGTTGTCAGGGCTTATATACGGCCAATACAATGAACTCTTTGACAGAGGTCTTGGGCATGAGCCTTCCGATGTGCGGTACGGCTCCGGCCGTTACGAGCGAAAAGCGCAGGATTGCCTTTGATAGCGGCGAGCGTGTCGTTGAGCTCGTAAGGAAGAACATTACGCCACGCAAGATTATGACGAAGGCGGCCTTTGAAAACGCCGTGCGTGTGGATCTCGCCTTGGGCGGATCTTCCAATACGGTCTTACACCTTCTCTCTATTGCGAGCGAGGCGGGCGTGGATCTACCGCTTGAGACATTCGATAAGCTGAGTCGTACGACACCGCACCTGACCTCCATTGAGCCGGTTGGAGACCTCTATATGGAAGACCTTCACTGGGCGGGCGGAATGCCTGCGGTACTAAAGAGGCTCGGCACGAAGATAAAGAATAACCCAACGGTCTCAGGCCTTACGACAAAGAAGATAGCCGGAGCCGTTAAGTTTATAGACGATGACGTAATAATGCCTCTTAAGAAGGCTCACCACAAAGAGGGCGGCATAGCGATATTAAAAGGCAATGTAGCCCCATTCGGTGCTGTAGTTAAGCAATCGGGCGTAAGCCCTAAAATGATGAGCTTTACGGGTAAGGCCAAGTGCTTTAACTCAGAAGAAGCCGCCATGAAGGCGATAAACAGCGACAAGATAAAGAAGGGTGACTTCATAGTCATTCGCTACGAGGGCCCTAAAGGCGGCCCGGGTATGCGTGAGATGTTAGCCCCTACGGCAGCTTTGATGGGCGCAGGCCTTGGCGATTCGGTGGCACTTATGACCGATGGCAGATTTTCGGGCGGTACGCGCGGGCCGTGCATAGGTCACGTCTCACCGGAGGCGATGGAGGGCGGCATTATAGCACTCATTAAGAATAACGATACGATAGTACTCGATATACCGACGCGCAAATTGGAGCTTAAGGTTTCAGCCGCGGAATTAAAGCTACGCAAGGCAAAGTGGAAAGCACCGAAGCCAAAGATAACAAAGGGCTGGCTCGCACGCTACGCCAAGCTCGTTACATCGGCCAATACAGGGGCCGTACTAAAGGCCTAAAGAGGAAGTAAGTTATGGCAAAGCAAATTAAGAAGAAGACAAATAAGAAAAAAAATATGCTCAACGGTGCGGAGATAGTCCTTGCCGCATTTGAGAAAGAGGGTGTCGATACGATATTCGGATACCCCGGTGGTGCGGTACTGCCGCTCTACGACGCTCTCTATGACAGTCCGCTCAAGCACATACTCGTTCGTCATGAGCAGGGTGCTGTTCATATGGCAGACGGCTATGCGCGCGCAAACGGACGTCCGGGTGTCGTTGTAGTTACATCCGGCCCCGGTGCTACGAATACCGTCACAGGGCTTGCTACGGCATATATGGATTCTATCCCTATGGTCGTCATAACGGGCCAGGTTCCGACGGCACTCATAGGCAATGATGCGTTTCAGGAGGCCGATATCGTCGGTATTACGAGACCGTGTACGAAGCATAACTACCTCGTCAAAGACGTTCGCGACTTAGCCGGGATTATAAAAGAAGCATTCTATATAGCTACGACAGGACGGCCCGGCCCGGTATTAATTGATTTGCCCAAAGACGTTCAGACGGCGGTTACGGAGTTCGTATACCCGGATAAGGTAGAGCTTACGAGCTACCATCCGACATATAAGGGAAACCCAAGACAAATTGGTAAGGCCGTTGATATGATACTCGCCTCCAAGAGGCCTCTCATATACGCAGGCGGTGGTGTCATCAGCTCCGACGCGGCAAAGCAGTTGAAGACTTTTGCCGAGAAGCTCTCCATACCCGTTACGACTACACTCATGGGGCTTGGCGGTTTCCCGGGCACTCATCCGTTATTCTTAGGCATGCTCGGTATGCACGGTACGTACGCCGCGAATATGGCAGTTACCCATACCGATTGTTTGATTGCCGTTGGTTCGAGGTTCGACGACAGAGTAACAGGTAAGATAGACGAGTTTGCCGCAGAGGCGAAGATAATACATATTGATATAGACCCGACATCCATCAGCAAGAACGTAAGCGTTGATGTTCCTATAGTCGGCGATGTTTCAGGTGTGCTCACTAATATGCAAAAGGCTCTCCCTAAGACAACGACAAGTTATAAGAAGACACTTAAGCCTTGGGTAGATGACATTGCAAAGTGGAATAAGGTGCATACTCTAAAGGCCACGCAGGATATGAAGAAACGCATAAGGCCGCAGTATGTTGTCGACAGGTTGTATAAACTAACGAAGGGTGACGCCATAATAACGACCGAAGTTGGTCAGAACCAGATGTGGGCGGCTCAATTCTTTAAGTACGACAAGCCGAGGACATTCCTCACATCAGGCGGCCTTGGAACGATGGGCTATGGTATGCCCGCCGCCATTGGCGCGCAGGTTGCTTACCCTAATAAGACGGTTATAGACATTGCAGGAGACGGCTCCATACAGATGAACATTCAGGAGCTTGCAACGGCCGTTGAGTATAAGCTGCCGATTAAGATAGCCATACTCAATAATCGTTTTCTTGGCATGGTTCGTCAATGGCAGGAGTTATTCTTCGATAAGAGGTACTCTTCAACTTGCCTCGGAAAGAAGCCCGACTTCGTTAAATTGATAGAAGCATACGGCGGTGTGGGCTTGAGGGCAGAGAAACCAGCTGACGTTGATAAGGTAATAAAGCAGGCACTTAAGATAAACGATCGTCCTGTCATAATGGACTTTATCGTAGACCCGAAGGAGTGCGTCTACCCGATGGTTCCTGCAGGACAGCCTTTAAGTAAGATGCTACTTGTCTAAGGGAGATTACAATATGAATAATAAAGAACACAGACATACTATATCGATACTCGTTACGAATGAGTTTGGTGTGCTTACTCGAATAGCCGGTTTGTTTTCAGGTCGCGGCTTTAATATTGAGAGCCTCTGCGTAGCAGAGACATCGGACCCGAAGACCTCGCGCATGACGATAGTAACGACAGGCGACGACCGCATAATCGAGCAGATAACAAAGCAACTCAATAAACTCATTAACGTCATTAAGGTCTATGACCTTACGGGCGGAGAGTTCTTAGGGCGTGAGCTTGTACTCGTAAAGGTCTTCGCGGGGACAGAAGATAGGGCCGAGCTTCTGAGCATAGTCGATATATTCAGGGCATCGGTCGTCGATGTCGGCCCTAAGACTTACACGATAGAGCTTACAGGCGATGAGAGTAAGGTACGCGCCTTCATGGACTTGGTGCGTCCCTTTGGAATAAAAGAAGTCGTCAGGACCGGGCGCATTGCAATGGCACGAAGTCAGAAGACACGTTAAAAGTTTTTCTAAAAAAATAAAAAAAGAATATCCAAAAGGGGAGAAGAGTTAATGAAGGTATATTATGATAAGGACGCGAATATAGATCTGATAAAGAGCAAGAAGGTTACGATAGTCGGCTTTGGTAGTCAGGGCCACGCTCATGGCTTGAACCTGAAGGAGAGTGGTGTCGACGTTACCATAGGACTTCGTAAGGGCGGAAGCTCATGGGATAAGGCAGTCGAGGCAGGTATGGTTGTAAAAGAAGTAGCCGATGCAGTTAAGGACGCCGACGTAATAATGATAGTTACGCCCGACGAAACCCAGGGCGAGATATATACTAAAGACATTGAATCGAACCTAAAGGAAGGCGCGTACTTGGCCTTTGCTCACGGCTTTAATATTCACTTTGGAAAGATTACCCCTTCGAGTGACAAGAACGTATTCATGGTCGCCCCTAAGGGCCCCGGACATCTCGTAAGGCACGAGTACACAAAGGGTAGAGGTGTGCCGACACTCGTTGCCGTTACGCAAGACCCGTCGGGCGATACGCTTCAGGTCGCTCTCGCTTACGCCAGTGCCAACGGC
>DAOVKH010000014.1 GCA_030631875.1 Deltaproteobacteria bacterium
AGGCGAACGTAGACGACGCTCTTAAGAGGCTTAGCACGTTGGCCAAAAAAGGCGCACGTCTGGTCGTCTTGCCGGAGCTATTCAATACGGGTTACCAATTTAAGAATAAGCGTGAGGCCGCAGAGTTGGCCGAGCCTCTTAACGATAAGGGCTATACGACGGCTCGTCTGATGGAGGCGGCACGCGACCATAAGCTCCATATCGTCGCAGGCCTGGTAGAGGTGTCAAAGGGCAAGGTCTATAATTCTTCGGTACTCGTTGGGCCAAAGGGCGTTATAGGCGTATACAGAAAGGCACACCTCTTCTATAACGAAAAGAAGATATTCTCTAAGGGCAATACACCATTTAAGGTATACGACATAGGCGGCATTAAGGGCGGCCTTAAGATAGGAATGATGATATGTTTTGATTGGCTCTTCCCTGAGGTTACGAGGAGGCTTGCCCTATTGGGGGCAGACATAATATGCCACCCTTCGAATTTGGTCTTGCCGAATTGTCCCGAGGCGATGATAACGCGCGCCTTGGAGAATAGGGTCTTTACGATTACTGCCAATCGGATTGGCACAGAGGCACGCATAAAGGGTAGCAGGCTTAAGTTCATAGGTAAGAGCGAGATCGTATCTCCAATGGGCGCCCTGCTTTGCAGGGCGTCCGGCTCAAGGGCCGAGACGAGGCTCGCCTCTGTCGATACGAAAGATTCGAGGGATAAGAAGATAACGCCCTTCAATGATGTCTTTAAGGATAGAAGAATAGAACTTTACAGTTAGAAGGAGAGACTCAGTGAAAAAATATACCTCAAAGATAATATTCTACGGTGTCGCGGCCCTGGTCTTGGGGCTTGCAGTCGTATTCATGTACATTAGCTGGGTAAATAAGAATCCGGATATAATCAAGGTCGCTACCTTCAGCAGTGTGGCCGAGATGCAGGCACTCCTTGACGAAGGCGCGGACGTTAACGAGACCAACCGATATGAGCAGACGGCTCTCATATATGCGGCCTATAACGGAAGGCTTGAGATGGTAGAGGCACTCATATCTGCAGGAGCCGAGGTAAATGCCTTGAGCACCAAGGGCGAGACACCTCTCTTAATTGCCGTTCAGGAAGGCCACGGCGATGTGGCGGATCTACTGATACGTCGCGGAGCAGACGTAAGTGTTAAGACCCTTGAAGGTGACGATGGTGGCGGCTCTCCGTTACTCGTTCTTGCCGCAAGGCAGGGGCACATTGACGCGGTCTCGGTTCTCATAGGGGCAGGCGTGGATGTGAACGCCAAAGATAGCTTTGGCCAGACCCCCCTTATATGGGCCGCCTGGAAGGGATACTCCGGCATAGTTGAGATACTGATAGAAGGTAACTCCGACATTGATGCCGTAAATGAAAGAGGCTTAACGCCACTCATGGCCGCCTCAGAGCATGGCTACGCGCTCATAACCGATAAGCTGATAGAGGCCGGTGCGCCGCTCGATACCTTGGATCTCGCCGGTGAGACGGCTCTCGTAAAGGCTCTAAAAGGAGGCTCTACCGTGGGGCACAAGAAGACGGTCTTTATGCTTAGAGAGGCCGGAGCCGCGGAGGCTTCAACCTAAGTCGCCAAAGCCGTCCTTCGCCTTAAAAGGACTCCCTATTTATTGTATACAGTATACAATTTTATCCTTGACAAACCCCGCTACTTGTTTTATTTTCAAAAGACTTCTAAAAAGGTCTTTTCTTCGTCTTTGACAAAAGATTTCTCTTATCTTTTCTTGCGTCGGACTCGGACTTTTGCAGAGGGCATGGAAGTACTATAAAGACTTACGGGGAATTCTATTTATGCCGATTGATTACCTTCCGGTTTTATTCATGGTAGGCTTCGTTGCCTTCGGCGGCGTGATGGCTCTGATTATAAGCTCTATTGTCAGACCGAAGAACCCGTACGCCGAAAAACTAACGCCTTGGGAGTGCGGTATGGAGCCCATAGGCGGAGCCACTGAAGGTCACTTCAGGATCCACTTCTTCGTAGTAGCGATACTATTCATAATATTTGACGTAGAGACACTATTTCTTTTCCCTTGGGCAGTTATAATCACAGACGCCAGCATATCGACGATAATATTCGTAGAGATGGTCGTATTCCTCTTTGTATTGGCGATAGGGCTTGTTTATGCTTGGGCAAAGGGCGCGCTCGACTGGATTAAGTAGTTAAGGTAAAGGTAATTATGGAGATAAAAGAAAAAACAAAAGACGACGCAGCGCAGTTCATGAGCCTTGAGACCTTATTCGAGATTATAAGGACTAATCCTCTCTCGGATGCGGTAATTAAGTGGGGCAGAACCTCTTCGCTCTGGCCTATGACATTCGGCCTTGCGTGCTGTGCCATAGAGATGATAATGACCGGTTGCTCGCGTTACGATACCGACAGGATGGGTATAATATTTAGAGCCTCACCTCGTCAATCGGACGTTATGGTAATAGCCGGTACGATGACCAAGAAGATAGCTCCGGCCGTTAAGAGGTTATACGACCAGATGGCCGAGCCTCGTTGGGTTATAGCCATGGGCGGGTGCGCCTCTGCAGGAGGCCCGTACAATACTTATTCGGTAGTTCAGGGTACAGACCTGGTCATTCCGGTAGATGTCTACGTTCCGGGTTGTCCGCCAAGGCCAGAAGCACTCATGTACGGCTTCTTACAGCTCCAGGAGAAGATAAAGAAGGAAGACCCTAAACTGTACTCAAGGGTAGCGAGCAAGTTAAATGAAAAAGCAAGCTGAGTTAGTGCTGATAGATAGGATAAAGAGTAAGTTCCCAAAGGCCGTCGTAGATACGATAGTCGATAGGGGTGAGGTTACGCACGTCATAGAAGCGTCGGAGATAGTAGAGGCATGCAAGTTCGTTAAGTCCGACGAAGAGCTTCAGATGGTCTACCTCTCGGACGTATGCGGTGTCGATTATCATCCGAGGAAGCCTCGCTTTGAGGTCGTCTACCACATGCTCTCGCTTAAGAAGAATCTGCGCCTGAGGCTTAAGGTACGTTTAGCAGAGGGCGAATCGGTCGATAGTGTCACCGGCGTTTGGCGTAGTGCCAATTGGTATGAGCGTGAGACATTCGATATGTTCGGTATTGAATTTGAAGGTCATCCCGATTTGAGGCGTATTTACTTGGCCGAAGACTGGGAAGGCCATCCACTCAGGAAGGACTATCCACTAAAGGGCTTTAAGGACGACCTTAACCCGAATGGTATAGAAGAGTAAGGTCGGATACAAAATATGTCAAATAATACAAACGATATTATAGAGAAAGATATAACCACAAAGGAGATGACCTTAAGCCTTGGGCCTCAACACCCATCGGCTCATGGTGTCTTGCATCTTATCCTCGATATGCAGGGCGAGCTTATCATTAAGGCCGATCCCGATATCGGTTACCTCCACAGGGGTACGGAGAAGATAGCCGAAAACCTCTTATATCCGCAGTTTGTGCCCTATACCGACAGGCTCGATTATATGTGTGGTATGTCCAACAACCTGGGCTATGTAATGGCCGTAGAGAAGTTATTGGGTATAGATATTACGGAGCGCGGTAAGTATATACGCACCATTGCCGCGGAGCTTTCACGCCTCTCAGGGCACCTTTTATGTACGGGCGCGTGGGGCTTGGATTTAGGCGCTATGAGTGTGCTCTTGTATGCCATGCGTGAGCGTGAGATGGTCTTAGACCTATTCGAGCTACTCTGCGGTGCGAGGATGACCCATAGCTATATGCGTATAGGTGGGGTGCGCTACGACGTTACGCCTAAGTTTATGGAGAAGTGCAGGACTCTTGTAGATTGGATGCCCGGGAAGTTAGACGAATACGAAACACTCCTTACCGGCAACAGGGTCTGGATGGATCGTAATCAGGATGTAGGTGTCGTTACGGCCGAGGATGCCTTGGACTTGGGTCTTGGCGGACCGAACCTTCGCGCCAGCGGCGTGGATTGGGATCTAAGGCGCGACGCGCCTTACCTTATATACGACAGATTAGACTTTAATGTTCCGCTTGGTGAGAATGGCGACTGCTTTGACAGATATAAGGTACGTATAGCAGAGATGCGCGAGTCTGTTCGCATAATAGGTCAATGCCTCGATCAGATGCCCGAAGGCCCTTTTAATGTGGATATGCCGGAGATAGTGCCTCCGCCAAAGAAGGATGTTTATAAGGATATGGAGGCTCTGATACACCACTTTAAGTATGTGTCGAGCGGATTTAAGGTTCCCAAGGGCGAGGTATACTCGGCCATAGAATCCCCGAAGGGCGAGCTTGGTTTTTATATAGTAAGCGATGGTAGTGAAAAACCGATGAGGCTTAAGATTAGGGTTCCGAGCTTCTGTAACCTGCAGGCAACCGACCATATGACAAAGGGTGGATACTTGGCCGACGTGGTAGCTGTAATATCAAGCCTCGATCCGGTCTTTGGCGAGTGTGATAAGTAGCGGCAGTTCTTTATTTAGGAAGAATATATGTTAACCGATAAGACATTAGAAGAGATAGAGCGTATAAAGAAGAAGTACCCCAACACCAAGAGCGCGTGCATGGAGGCACTTCAGGCCGCCCAGCGTGAGAAGGGGCACGTTACGGAGTGTGATATGCGAGCCGTAGCCGAAGCGCTCGACATAGAGCCTGTTGAGGTTCAAGAGGTCGGCGGGTTTTATACTATGTATAATGTCGAGAAGCCCAAAGGGCGTCATCACGTACAGGTCTGCAGGAATCTCTCCTGCTCGCTTCTGGGTGCTGAGCATATCATACTTGCCATAGAGCAAGAGCTTGGAATAAAGACCGGTGAGACGACAGAGGACGATAGAATTACACTCTCGACGGCAGAGTGTTTGGGCAGTTGCGGTACGGCACCTATGATGCAGATAAATGACGAATTTCATGAGGACCTTACAGTAGATAAGGTCTCGGATATATTGAAGGGTCTTAAGTAGTCTCTTGGAAACTATGGAAAACGTACTCTTAAAAAACATAAATAACCCGGGCGGCCATACGCTAAAGAACTATCTCGCAGGCGGCGGCTACGAGGCCTTGAAGAAGACCTTTAAGGTAACGCCCGACGATATAATTCAGACCATGAAGGACTCACACCTTCGCGGACGCGGTGGTGCGGGCTTTCCGGCAGGCCTTAAGTGGAGCTTCATCCCCAAAGACCCGACTGTCGATAAGTATGTCTGCTGTAATGCCGATGAGGGTGAGCCCGGAACATTTAAGGATAGAGGTATTATAGAGTATGACCCGCACCTTCTTATAGAGGGTATGATAATAGCGGGCTATGCGATTGGAGCCGCTACGTCTTACATCTATATAAGGGGCGAGTTTGAGTTCGGAGCAAAGAGGTTAGAGGCGGCCATAGCCGAGGCTTATGATAAGGGCTATCTCGGCAAGGATATTCTCGGTAGCGGGTTTACGCATGACATGTACGTGCATCGTGGTTTTGGTGCTTATATATGCGGTGAAGAGACGGCACTCCTTGAGTCCATCGAGGGTTATAGGGGGCAGCCAAAGAAGAAGCCTCCCTTCCCGGCCTTGTCGGGGCTTTACAGTAAGCCGACCATCATAAATAACGTAGAGACATTGGCCTGCGTGCCTCCGATAATAGCCAAAGGCGTTGAGTGGTTTACCTCCATGGGGCCTGAGAAGAGCCCGGGGCCAAAGATATTCTGTGTTAGCGGTCACGTTGAGAAGCCGGGCTTGTATGAGCTTCCTATGGGCACGACACTTAGAGAGATTATATTTGATCACTGCGGTGGTATTAAGGACGGAAAGAACTTTAAGGCCGTCATACCGGGTGGTGTCAGCGCACCGTTATTTAAAGAGGATAACCTCGATATATCGATGGACTTTGACTCCGTCATGGCCGCAGGCAGTATGCTCGGCTCAGGAGCCGTCATCGTCATGGACGAGACGACCTGTATGGTAAAGAGTGCTTATATCGTAAACAGGTTCTTTAGCCACGAGTCGTGCGGGAAGTGTACGCCGTGCAGGGAAGGTACTATCTGGGCAACTAAGGTACTTAGGCGTATTGAGTACGGAGCGGGTCGTCCCGACGATATAGAGTTGCTTGAGAGTATATGCGATAAGATATTTGGCCGTACGTTCTGCGCCCTTGGCGACGGAGCCGTAATGGCATTGAGGGCTTTTATAAATAATTTCAGAGAAGAATTTAAGTACCATATAGAAAACAAAAAATGCATGGTACAGGCTTAAGGTAACTCATGGTAACTTTAAAGGTAAATGGAAAAGAGATAAGTGTAGCCGACGGTACGTTGATACTCGATGCCGCAAAAGAGGCGGGTTTCGTCATTCCGACCTTTTGCTATCAGGCAGAGCTATCGAGCCTCGGTTCGTGCAGGATGTGTATCATTGAGATAGGCGGTCAGAAAAAGCTTCAGCCCGCGTGCATAACGCCTGTGCTTCAGGATATGGAGATAAGCACCGAGACGGAGCAGGTCGAAGATGCTCGTGCTTCTATGCTCGAGTTTCTCTTAAGCAACCACGCCCTCGATTGTCCTGTATGTGATAAGGCAGGCGAGTGCGAGCTTCAGGACATGGTTCATAAGCACGGCCCCCGCAAAGGCCGTTTCGCCGAGATGCGTGAGACCTTCCATGTGAAGGACTATCCGCTGAGTCCGGTAATCGTAAAGAACTCCAATAGGTGCGTGCAGTGTATGCGGTGCGTGCGTGTATGTAAAGAGGTTGTAGGACGTGGCGTGCTCGGTACTATCGGCAGAGGCGCGCATCAGGAAGAGACAAGCTTCCTTAAGGGCGAGCTTGATTGCGACCACTGCGGTATGTGTATAGAGGTCTGTCCGGTCGGTTGCTTCATGAGGCGTCCTTACAGGTATAAGTCAAGGCCGTGGGATCTGAACTCAACTAAGACAGTATGCCAGTACTGCGCTACGGGCTGTATTACCAAGATAGAAGAACGTGACGGTGAGGTCATCAGAAGTATCGCGAGTAAGGATACTGAGGGCTTTAACGGAAGGATGCTCTGCTCACGCGGACGCTTTGGCCATGATTTTCTTAATAACGAAGAGAGGCTTACGACACCGCTTCTTCGAGTAAACGGTACGCTCGAGCCGGTTTCGTGGGATAAGGCTCTCGATGTAATAAAGGATAAACTTAAAAAATCTCAGCCCGACAGGGTAGGCGCCGTTGCTTCGGCAAGGCTCACCAATGAAGAGCTCTATATGCTACAGAAGGTTATGCGTGAGGGCGTTGGTTCTTCCAACGTCGATGCGTCTTCACGCTGGTCGGCCGGCGATAGTGAGGCATTTATAGCGGCTACGGCCATAGACGGCGCAGGATTATCCATAGATAATTGCATGGAGGCCGATACGATATTCGTGGTAGGCTCTCACATATCGGACGAAAACCCTGTGACCGATTATATGGTCAGGTACTTATCGGCAAGCAGGCGTAAGACCGTCATGGTCGCCTCGGTGAGGCCGATGAAGCTCGATCGTTCGGCGCAGATAACGGCAAGGCATATGCCCGGTCGCCTCGGCGCATTCTTAGCAGGCGTTACTTTGAAGTTATATGAGGAAAATAAAACAAAGCTCTCCGGTGTAAAAGGTGTGAAATCCTTGGACGGGCTTTCAATTGATAAGTTAAGTAAGGCTTCAGGCGTAGCGCCGGGAGACATCGAGGCCATAGCAAAGAAGCTCTCATCGTCTCAATCGGTAAGTATCATGGCCGGAACGGATATGATAAGGCTTGGCGACGGTACGGGCGGGCTTTGCCTCTTGAGCGATATCTTAAAGACGCTCGATAAGAGAGTATTTGTATTGCCTCTCCTCGATAGGAGTAATCAGCGAGGTGCTTGGGATATGGGTGCGCATCCAAACTTCGGCCCCGGCTACAGTGAGCTGAAAGGTGATACAGGCCTCGATTGCGGCGCGATGCTCGAAAAGGCCTCAAAGGGAGAGATGGATCTTCTTTACGTTATAGGCGACGATATATTGGCTATGTACCCGGATAGGGCATTTGCCGAGGGTGCTATAGAGAAGGTCGGATTCCTGGTCGTTCAGGATATATTCTTAAGCGATACCGGTAAGGTTGCCGATTTAGTATTGCCCGGTGCGAGCTTCGTCGAGAAGACAGGTACTGTTACGAATCAGGAAGGGCGCGTTCAGCCTATAAAGCCTCTCAGGAAGCCTCTGGGCAAGGCGCGTGAAGATTTGAATATCATCGCCGATATAGGTTCGATGATCTCGAAGAACGGTTCATTTACAGGCGATATAACCGCCGAGACCGTTATGGAGGATATAAAGAAGGACGTTCCCATGTACGGAGATGTTGAGTGCGATGAGCAGGGCTGTAGAGGGTTCCTGATAGGTGGCGTGGCCAGGCGCAGCCTTAAGTGCATAAGCGTCGGCGAAGAGGATACGACCGAGCTTAAAGAAAATAAGAAGTACCCGTACTACCTCGTTACCGGTAATCACCTCTTTGGCTCCGGTACGCTCACGGGTTCTTCGAGCATGCTAAGAAAGCTCATAAAAGAGCCGACCATAGAGATGTGCATAGAAGAGGCAAAGAGTAGTGGCCTGACAGACGGTGATATGGTTACCGTAGAGTCCGACGGCGGAAACGGTAAGTACAGGCTTCAGACGAGGAAGAAGTCTTCGTCAAAGGTAGTCTTCATCGCCGAGAACTTTAATGAAGGTTCGGTCAACAGGCTTTATAAGATTGGTGAGCGAGTGCCCAGGGTTTCGGTAAATAAGGGCGCTTAACGATTAAGACTCGGCCCGGAGAGAGACTCTTCGGCCAAACCTGTACGGAGGTGTTCCTATGGTTGATTCAAAGCTGATTAGAACGATGCCATTCTTCGCGGACTTAGCCGACGATGAGCTGGAGGCGGTCTCCAAGATGCTCAGGCAGGAAGAATTTAATATGGGAGATACCGTCTTCCATGACGGTAAAGACGGCGAGAGCCTCTATATACTCAGGCGAGGCGAGGTAAAGGCCTGTAAGGTTGCACCCGATGGTGAGCTATTTACACTCACACTCATGAAAGAGGGCGAGATATTCGGAGAGATGAGCTTCCTTGATGGTCGCCGCCGCTCGGCTACCATAGTTGCTCTTACCGACTTAGAGGTATTCGTCATGGAGCGCAGTGACTTTGAGACAATCATCGAGACGCATCCGTGGATAGTATACAAGCTGATGAAGAATATCGTCTTCACCATACATTCGATAGTCAGAGGTATGAACACACGCTACCTTGAGATGGTCAATTATATGTGGGGACGCAAGAGATAACCTGGGCGAGACGGCCAAGAGTTTGCTATGCAGAGACGCAAAAAGTAATACGCGGGCGTTATACGTGCCCTCTCAATAAAGATAAGTAGTAAAAAGAAGTAAGCCCGAAAAGGGAAAGGTTTTTTTATTAGATGCCAAGTATAGATACATTAATAGTGGTTGGGGTAATGCTCCTGAAGGTGCTCATCATCGGCGGCGCACTCTTCTGCGCGCCCTTGCCTCTGACGTGGATAGAGCGTAAGCTCGCAGGACGCATACAGCAAAGGCTCGGACCCCACAGGGTTGGTCCATTTGGCCTCCTTCAGCCGCTTGCCGATATGATAAAGATGTTCGTTAAGGAGGATATCGTTCCCGCTAAGGCCGATAGCTTCCTCTTCAAGCTTGCTCCGATATTGGCGATGGCACCGATATTCGCAATATTTGTCGTAGTGCCATTTGGCCCCGACATAACGATACCTTTCATCGACTATAAGGTGAGCCTTTACATTACAGATATGAATGTAGGTATAATCTTCGTTCTGGCGATATCGGGCCTTGCGGTATACGGTCTTATATTCGGCGGATGGGCATCGAACAGTAAGTACGCGATGCTTGGCGGCATGAGAAGTACAGCGCAGATGATTAGCTACGAGGTCGCCATGAGCTTTGCCGCAGTCGGTGTCGTCATGATGTCGGGCTCGCTTAGTCTCGTCGATATCGTAACGAGCCAAAGCGGCGGCTTCCTGAATTGGAATATATTGTACCTGCCTGTCGGGCCTCTCTGGTTTGTGATATTCCTGATAGCAGGGCTTGCGGAGATGAATCGTATACCATTTGATATGCCCGAAGACGAAGGCTCGCTCGCCGCAGGTTACCACGTCGAGTACAGTGCCATGAGGTTTGCTTTCCTATCATTGGCCGAGTATGTGGCAATGGTCTCGATAGCGGTACTTCTGGTAGTCTTCTTCCTTGGAGGATGGGATAATCCACTCGGCTCACTCATACCGATACTCGATTACGTGCCTCCTGTATTCTGGTTTATGGGCAAGGTCGGAGCCTTCATATACTTCTTCATGTGGTTGCGCTTTACCATACCCAGATATCGTTATGATCAATTAATGACGATAGGCTGGAAGATAATGATACCGCTCTCGCTCGCCAATATATTGGCAACCGGTATGATAAAGATATATGCCGACTATAGAATCACCGACGTTCTGGAAATGGTAGGCCTTAAATTATGGTAGATATAATTAAGACCGTCATAACCAGGGTACTCTTTCTGGACTTTATAAAGGGACTGCTCGTTACCTTAAAGTATACGCTCTCAAGGTCCATTACGCTTAAGTATCCCGATCACGAGACGTGGATACCGTACGAGAGATTCAGAGGAGAGCATAAACTCCACAGAAATGAAGACGGCCGAGAGCTATGCGTTGCTTGCGAGCTATGCGTTGCGGCCTGTCCGACAGATTGCATAACGGTCGTCCCGATGGAGGACGAAACAGGAAGAAGAGGCATTAACGACAGGGTTGCCAAGGTATGGGAGGTTAATCTCGTAAGGTGCCTCTATTGCGGCTACTGCGAGGATGCCTGCCCGACTACCGCCGTAAGGTTGAGTAGAGGCTTTGAGTTGGCCTGCACGGACTTGGACGGCACGATAAGAGAACGTGAAGCACTCCTAACAGAAAGCCCGATACCGGAACACTACGAGGGCGGAGTCGTCGTAAAGGCAAAGTATATAAGAAAGCTGATACAGATTAAGCCGGAGCTGTGGAAACAAAAAGACTGGTGGCCGGCAAAGCCCGGACGCTCTAAAAAAAGATAATCCCGTGTCATTCAGGGGCAGATAGAGAAGAATTTGAGGTCGGTAGATCTAAAAGAACCGACGAAGAAAAAGAATTTAAGTCATTGCCTCTTACTAAAAGGCAGATGCGTATAGATAGATTCATTTAAGGGAGATTATGGAGCAGTTATTCTTTATAGGGTTTGCGTTCATGGCCGTCGTTGCGGCAGTCGGGGTCATCTCGCTCAGAAACCCCGTGCATGGCGCACTGTCGCTCATCGTTTGCCTGCTTCAGGTGGCGGCGATATTCGTCCTTCTGCGCTCGCCGTTCCTGGCGGTCGTGCAGGTATTCATATATGTAGGTGCTGTAATGGTCTTATTCCTATTCGCCGTAATGGTCGTCGACTTGAGGCGTGTTGAGCTTGAATCGCCATTTAATGCCAGAGGGATATTCGCATATATACTTGCACCCATTGCCGTAATAGAGATATTCGCCGTAATATTTGTAAGCAAGAGCTTCGACGCCTTTACGACGGTAGCTACATTGCCGACAAAGATTGAAACGCTTGCGAGGGTATTATTCACCGAGTACCTATTCCCGTTTGAGATAGTATCGGTACTCTTGCTCGTCGCCATGGTGGCGGCGATAGTCATGACGCTTAAGAAGGGGCGTAGCTGATATGGAAACGATACCTCTTACATGGTACATAGCGTTAAGCACGGTACTCTTCTTCTTGGGAGCCGCCGGAGTATTGCTTAGGAAGAATATCGTCATAATGCTGATGAGTGTCGAGTTGATGTTAAATGCCGTCAATATAAACCTCTTGGCGTTCTCGTATTACTTAGACGATATGCGCGGACAGATATTCGCGATATTTACTATAACCGTTGCCGCGGCCGAGGTTGCCGTAGCACTTGGTATACTCATAGCACTCATCAAGAGAAGAAACACCGTCGACATAGACCAAATCGACACGATGAAGGGATAGCACGACTTAGATGAACTGGATACTCAACATGCCGATACTTGACACCCACCTGCTGAGCGTACTTACGTTCCTGCCGCTTGTGGCCGTATTGATACTGCTATTCGTTAAGAACGAAGACTTTATACGCGCCATAACGCTTATAACAATGGTCTTGGTATTTATAATAAGCATAGCGCTCGTCTTAGGCTTTGATTCTTCGACACATATGATGCAGTTCGTTGAAAAGGGCGAGTGGATAACTGCTCTTAATATCAACTACCACATGGGTGTTGACGGCATAAGCGTATTATTCATATTGCTGACGGCCCTTATAGGCTGGGTATGCGTTTTGGCCTCGTGGAGGGCGATAGACAAACGCGTCAAAGAGTTCATGATATGCCTGCTCGTTATGCAGACGGCGATGACAGGAGTCTTCTGTTCACTTGACTTCTTCCTCTTCTATATATTCTGGGAGGTCATGCTCATACCGATGTATCTGATAATCGGCGTATGGGGAGGCCCGCGTCGCGTATACGCGGCCGTGAAGTTCTTCTTGTATACATTGGCCGGAAGTATCCTGATGCTCGTAGGTGTTATAGCACTCTACTTCGCAGGCGGCGAGACCTTCGACATACAAAAGCTGATGGCGATAGATTACTCATTCGGCTTCCAGGTATTCGTCTTTATATTATTCTTCTTGGCCTTTGCGATAAAGGTTCCGATGTTCCCGTTCCATACGTGGCTTCCAGATGCGCACGTTCAGGCACCTACTGCCGGTAGTATCATACTCGCAGGCGTGCTCCTTAAGATGGGAACTTACGGCTTCCTGCGTTTCTCGTTACCGATGTTCCCCGACGCGTCGCAGTACTTCGCATGGCCGATAATTGTCATATCGTTAATCGGAATAATATACGGTGCATTCCTGGCTCTCTCGCAGGAAGATATGAAGAAACTCATCGCGTACTCAAGTGTCAGCCACATGGGCTTCATAACTATGGGTATATTCCTCTTCAATACCGACGGCCTTGAGGGTGCGATACTTCAGATGTTCAACCACGGTATTACGACAGGCGCGCTCTTCCTATGCGTGGGGCTTATATATGAGAGAACGCACTCAAGGGAACTCTCAACATACGGCTGGGCGGCAAGGCGTACTCCGGGTTATGCCGTATTCTTATTTATATTCGTATTGGCCTCGCTCGGCTTCCCCGGGACGAACGGCTTTATAGGCGAGATACTCATACTCTTCGGCGCATACGCGCAGTATAAGATGTATGTCTTCTACATACTCATAGGTGTTGTGCTCGGAGCGGCCTACATACTTAATATGTTTAAGCGTGTGGCATTCGGCGAAGATCCGCACCATCCGAATAACGAGATAAAGGTTTGGGACATAGGCTTTAGAGAGACGATATCTCTAACGGCATTCCTGATATTTGTCCTATGGATAGGTTTCCAGCCCATGCCGTTCTTAGAGATAATGCACGAATCGGTTGTCCATCTGATATCGCAGGTCGGTGTAGACCCTGAGACGGGTAGAGCCGTATTAGAGGCTGTAGTGGAAAACGTTAATGCAATCGACGCTGTAGATGCGACGGCCATAGAAGCCGTAGTTGACGTCGCAGGCGAGGTGACCCCTTAATGGATATCGGAATCATTGACATAATAACAATACTGCCGGAGATGATCATCATATTCGGCGCGTGCGCGATCCTGCTCATTGACTTTACGATACCCGATAACAGGAAGTGTGTTATTCCTATGCTATCGTTGGCCACCGTACTGGCCGCGGCCGTCACTACGGGCGTGCTTTCATATTACGGCTTCGGAGACGCCGTAGTATTTACAGGTATGTTCTCGGCCGATGGTTACGCTACCTTCTTTAAGTTTATACTCTACACGGCGGCAATCCTTACGATACTGCTCTCAATAAGGAGTAGTTGTAAGTGTCCAGGTAGTGTGGATAATAAAAGCTCCCTTTCGGGTGAATACTACGTATTGATACTCTTTGCCCTATCCGGAATGATGGTCATGGCCTCTGGAAGAGACCTGCTTTCACTCTATATAGGTATGGAGTTGATGAGCCTCCCTATATACGCGCTCGTTGCGTTTAAGAATTCTGATAAGCGTTCCATAGAGGGTGCTATGAAGTACGTCATACTC
>DAOVKH010000121.1 GCA_030631875.1 Deltaproteobacteria bacterium
ATAGGGTCGAGGACGCTCTGCACGCAACGCGCGCGGCCGTAGAGGAAGGTGTCGTACCCGGAGGCGGCGTAACGTACCTCCGTATGGTAGATGCCGTCAGTAAGCTAAAGCTCAAGGGCGACCAGCAATTCGGCATTAATATCGTAAAGCGCGCTCTCGAAGAGCCGATTCGCCAGATAGTTTCTAATGCCGGAGGCGAGGGCAGTATCGTCGTCGATAAGGTACGCTCCAATTCGGGAGGCTACGGCTACAACGCGGCAACCGATAAGTACGAAGACCTCGTAAAGGCCGGCGTCATAGACCCGTCGAAGGTATCGAGGATTGCGCTTCAGAATGCGTCATCCATAGCAGGATTGATGCTCACAACCGAGGCTATGATAGCCGACAAGCCTAAGGAAGATGACGCAGCAGGCGGCGGCGGTATGCCAGATATGGGTGGCATGGGCGGCATGGGCGGAATGGGTGGCATGGGCGGCATGATGTAAGCTCTGCTTCACTCAGAAGTAGGTAGTATGTTATAGTTGGGCGGTACTTTCGTGCAGGGTGCATGGAAGTGCCGCCTTTTTTATGTAAAGGATTCAATGTAATGACCGATAAAGATCTGCCTGCTGTATTTAAAGTACTTCGCTCGGAGTTCAAACGATTTAAGATCCCTGCCGTTACGGTCGTAAGTGTTTCTACGCGCGATCCGTATATGGT
Organism: Deltaproteobacteria bacterium; assembly: GCA_030631875.1. Taxonomy (GTDB): domain Bacteria; phylum Desulfobacterota; class GWC2-55-46; order GWC2-55-46; family DRQE01; genus DAOVKH01. The sequence goes on from DAOVKH010000121.1 coordinate 700, forward strand.
ATTGGTCTCGTGTATAATAAGCCTTCGCACAAAGGACGAGGTTACGGCCGACGCCTCACGGCGTTTATTTGAAAGAGCAAAGACGGTCGAGGCGATGGTCGAACTGAGTGAAGCTAAGATCGCGGAGCTGATATATCCCGCAGGCTTCTATAAGACAAAGTCCAAGACCATACTCGAAGCGTCGAAGGTAATACTGAAGGATTACGACGGTATTGTACCTAATGACGTAGACGAGCTTACAAAGCTCAAAGGGGTAGGCAGAAAGACCGCCAATCTCGTCGTTACGCTTGGCTACGGTAAGCCCGGTATATGCGTCGATACACACGTCCATAGGATAACCAACCACTGGGGCTACGTTAATACGCCTACGCCGGACAAGACCGAAGTAGCACTTCGAGAGAAACTGCCGAAGAAGTACTGGATACCCATAAACGACCTGCTCGTCGCATACGGGCAGAACTTATGCAAGCCCGTAAGTCCGTTCTGCTCGGAGTGTAAGATATATGAGTACTGCGAGAGAGTTGGGGTTGGGCGTAGCCGGTAAGGGTTCTCCGAGTTCTAACCACCTAAAACCATTACAAAAACATAGACAAGCAGGTCTTTTTCTGTATAATGGTTAGTTAAGCAACCATTATCTTTAATGATTCCTTTGAGAGGTTTTTGAAATATAATGAAGACTAAGAATATTAAGATGACTAAGAGAGAATCTCTGGAGATTGTCGTATCGCTCTGGAGGTGGATTGAGCGCAATCCATTAGGCCGTAAGAAGGAGTGGCCGGGTTGGGAAAAACTCCTGATGGAGCCCGACGACCCTTACTGTGCCTGTTGTTTTTATGTCGATTACCGAGACGAGGTCAATAAGTTCGGAGCCGATTGTATCCCGGATTGCCCGATGATAGGTTTTTGGTGGGGCTTTACGAGAGACCCCGTAGACTTTGACGACGGACCGTGCCTTACAAAGGGCTCTCCCTTTACGCTCTGGCGGAAGGCCAAGCGTGAGGGTGATGAAAAGACCGCCAAGCGATGCGCCGGTACGATTCGCCGAGGAGCCGAGAAAGCACTCAAAGAGCTTAAAGAAAAGCAGGGCAAGTAAAACCGTGCTTATTTATAAGAAGTATTAATTGTAAGATAAGGTGTTGATGATGCGTAGAGAAGAAGAGGGTTTTACACTCATCGAGGTTATCATAGCACTTGCTATAGCGTCAGTTCTTACGGCCGCTATAGTGCTCATATATGGTAGTTTTCATAAAGAGACTTCATGTGTGGAGCTGAAGCTCAATGCCCAGCAGCGCGCGCGAGTTGCCATGAGCATCATGCACGACGATATACTCCAGATAGGTGCTAACGTGCCGGATAGTGCTAATCCGATAGAGCCGGGCATGAGTAGTTCGGCAGTAACTCTGCGATATCGTGACCCTGTGAGCGACGAGCGAGTGAAGGTCTCTTATAGGCTAAGCGGTAATTTGCTTGAGCGTGAGTACTGTAACGTGGCAATATCCTTTGACGACGGCTCATGGAATGTCTGCAAGACACCTACTACTTACGAAACACTCGTCGGCGATATTGCTTCAATTAATATAGAGTACCTCGATGCCGATGGGCTTACTACGGGAGATGAAGAAAAGGTTCGTTTTATAAATCTCTATATAGAGGCTCTTTCGAGCGTTGATTGCGTAAGGCAGGATGCCTCGAATAGGGTGAAGCTTGAGACGCGCATTCGCCTTAGAAATTTTCCGTTAATATTTATTTAGCCGGTATATTCGCAAGGTAGCCCTTGAGTTTATTTGTCTCTAATGGTAGTATTTGGAATTAAAGATGGTATTTTAAGAATGAAGAGGGAGGCATAGACGTTATGTCATCATGTAAAGATGGACCGTGCAGTGGCGGTAATGACGAGTCCGGTAAGATTCAAGGCGACCGCGTATTCGAAGATAAAGACAAGGTCTTAATCTTCGGCAAAGATACGTGACCATACACGACGGCGGCCCGTGAGGATTACGCCAAGAGAGATTACGATATCCAGTACGTAGACGTACTCAATGACGAAGCGGCGATGGCTAAGATGGTAGCGTTTAGCGGATCAAGAGATGTTCCCGTTATAGTCGAGTATACGGATAACGGTGCTGAGGTTACGACAGGCTTTGGCGGTACGTGAGGCGTCTAACCCACAGACAAGACCGCGGTTCGCGGCCTTAAAGAGAAGACACAAAAAAACAAAGAAAATAACAGGAGATATAAAAGCTAATGGAGAGAACACTATCTATAGTAAAGCCCGATGGAGTAAAGAAGGACGTTATAGGAGAAGTACTGAAGAGATTTGAAGGAGCCGGGCTTCGCATAGTCGCACTTAAGATGGCTCAGCTGACACGCGAAGAGGCCGAGGGCTTCTACGCCGTACATAAAGAGAGACCCTTCTTTTCGAGCCTCGTTGACTTCATGGTATCGGGGCCTATAGTGCCGATGATAATAGAGGGTGAGGGTGCTATAAAGAAGGTACGCGACCTTATGGGTGCCACTAACCCTGCCGACGCAGAAGAGGGTACGATACGTAAAGACTTCGCTGACTCCATAGAGGCCAACGTAGTGCATGGCTCGGACGCATCCGAGACGGCCGCATTTGAGACATCTTACTTCTTTAGCGCGTTCGAAAAGTTCGAAGGACGTTAAGAGAAAGACTTAGGTAGTATTATATGAGAGAGATGGAAAAAATAAAGGCGCACTACAACTTCACGATGAGTGACGCCGATAACCTTAAGGGGCTACTATCCATAGTCGGCCCTTACAGGCAGGAGTTTGTCGAGGGCTTCTATAATTACGTGAAGAACTTCGATCAGGCTGATAAGTTTCTAAAGGACGAGACCGTAATACGCGACCATCAGGAGGCAATAGGGATTTGGTTTACGCACCTATTTAGCGGTAATTACGGTTACGATTACTTTAAGGAGCTTGAGCGCGTGGGTATGGCGCACGTCAAGATTAAGCTCTCGGCGCACTACGTTAACGCCTCGATGCACTTTGTTAAGTCCTTTTTGATGGAGGTGTTGCGAAAGGAGATTGAAGACGATCAGGAGCGTCCCTACCTGATGCGTTCTCTCGATAAGATACTCGACATAAACTTGGACGTCTTCACCAGCTCCTACATAGCAGAAGAAAAGAAGGAGGTATTTCTATCGCATAAGTTAGAGAACTTCCTCATAGAATTTTCAAAGCGTTTCACCTACGGCCTTAACCTTATATTGGTGCTCGGACTCGTCGGCATGGGGCTGATGGTGATGGTACTCATTGGCTATGACATTACCCATATTCTTGACGGTAATATAGAGAAGGGTTTACTTGCCACACTGGGAAGTTTGCTCATGCTATGGGTCGTAATCGAGCTTATGGACACAGAGATTGATCACCTGCGCGGCGGTAAGTTTGCCATTAAGGTCTTTGTGAGTGTAGCGCTCGTGGCCGTAATAAGAAAGATACTCGTAACTACACTCTCGGCCGAGGCCGTCGAGGCTCAGCTGTCTTTGATAGCGGCCGTCGCCGTACTGGGTGCCGTCTACTGGCTGATAGCCAGAGTAGATAAGTAAAGAGACAGCACTTCTACGTTCAATCTAAGAATTAATCTTCCAATTATGACAACCGACAAAAAAGAAAATTTTAAAGACTTGAGAGACTTGTCTCTCGACGATCTCCTTGAGCTCGTCTCTGATATGAGAGAAAAGCCCTACCGCGCGCGCCAGCTCTACAAGTGGCTCTTCAGTGTCGCCGTCGGCTCCATAGACGAGATGACCGATATCTCAAAGAAGTTTCGTGCCGCACTTAAGGCAAGGGGCTTCGGCTTACGAAGCCTTACTGTAAAGGAGACCAAGGTCTCCAAGGACGACTCCATAAAGATGCTACTCGAAACACCGACAGTACCGGCTGTCTTGATAGAAAGCGTTCTTATACCAAGCGACGATTCACGCCTGACACTCTGCGTATCGACGCAGGCCGGGTGTTCACTTGGGTGCGAGTTCTGTATGACGGCAATGGGCGGGGCGGGACGTAACCTGACCTTATCTGAGATGGTCGGCGAACTATACGCCGCGCGTGAAGTTATAGCCGCCAATGTGGGCGAGGTCTACCCGGAAGGCGCAAGAGTAACGAACGTAGTGCTCATGGGTATGGGCGAGCCGCTCCTTAATTACGACGAGGTATTAAAGTTCCTGGACGTGCTTGTCGACACCGCCGCATTCGGCTTGTCTCAGCGTAAGGTTACCGTATCTACGGCCGGCATAACGCCGATGATAAGACGCTTAGGGCAAGACAGCGACGTAAACTTGGCCGTATCCTTAAATGCCGCGACAGACGCGCTTCGCACGAGCCTCATGCCGATCAATAAAAAGTATCCGCTAAAGGAATTGATAGAAGAACTTCGAGCCTATCCGCTAAAGAAGCAACGCATGATAACGATAGAGTACATACTCATCGAAGGTGTGAACGATTCTCTTGATGAGGCCGCAAAGCTATTGACCTTACTCAGCGGTATAGACGTAAAGATAAACCTGATTCCCTTTAACCCCTTCAAGGGTACGAAATTGAAACGCCCCTCGGAAGATGTCATCGCAGACTTTAGAGATACGTTGACTGCAGGCGGAATACGTGCCGTGGTACGTGCCAGCAAAGGGCTTGATGTTTACGCCGCTTGCGGGCAGTTGAGCGCTCGGTCTTAGGTGCGGCTCGATAATTGCCCGTCTTCTTCGTTACGCTCGTCGTGAAATCGTTCGACGTACTTAAAAGTACGCCTCGCTCTACACTTCTCGCAAGCCTTGAATACGAACAATTCTCTTTGCCGCGTTTAATTACAACCGTTCGCCCTGAGCCAGTCGAAGGGTCAACCGAACGGTTGGCGGTTTAATCTTGAATTGAAGGGAATGGGATGCTAAAAGATAAGTGAAGCGGTGGGCACGACCCACCCTACAAGACTCAGCCTTTCC
>DAOVKH010000210.1 GCA_030631875.1 Deltaproteobacteria bacterium
AATATGTATGTAAGGGGGCATATAAGGTTCTTGTAGGGATTTGACGAGCATCGGTTCATATGCGAAAAGTGAAAAAAACGTTGCATGATAGGAGGAAAATGATGTATACTATTAATGAAATGCGTGGAAAATCGACAAGAATAATACTGCTCTTCTTCCTGGTTTTCTTGGCCGGATGCGGAGGCAGGGTGGTTCAGTATATAAACCCTAACGCAAACTTCTCTTACATCAAGGATGTGGCGGTCTTGCCGTTCAATAACCTTGGTGGCGATGCGAATGCAGGAGAGAAGGTTCGTGGGGCGGTTATAGTGGATCTAATGTCGCGCGAAGTCTTTAACGTTATAGAGCAGGGCGAAGTATCGAAGGTGCTTGATCTTATCCTAAGCTCTGCCGGAGGCCAAGCAGGTATGGCCTTGAAGCCCGACAAAGAGATGTTAAAGCTCATCGGCGAGAGGATGGGAGTCCAGGCTGTCATTATCGGTAGTGTTGATGACTACGGAACGTCAGCAGGAGCTTCGTTGGTCTCTATATCTTTGAGGATGCTTGATACAAGCTCCGGTGCGGTGCTTTGGCAGGTTAAGTCTACGGCATCGGGCAGTAGTGTTGTTAGGTCTATGTTTGGCGTGAGCACTAAAGATATGGTGCACCTTTCAAGAAAGGCCGTTAAGAAGGCTCTTAATACACTGCTGTAATATTGTATGAATTGTAAGTCGCGCTACGCTGGCTGTTTATCTATTGGAGGAGTTATGAGGAATTTAGCACTTATAACTTGTATGGTAGTCTCTTTACTGTTGTTTGGCTTGACGGTTACGTCTTACTCCGCCGAGTCGAAGAGTTCGCATATCTATAGTAATTACTACTACAACAATAACTACTACTATAATAACGGCTACAACTATAATACCGGGTATAATTATAATACCGGGTATAGTGTAGGGGTCGGTAATGGCTACGGCTACGGTTACGGTAGCGGCAGTAATAGTGATGACGGCGGGCTGAGAAAGCCGGTCGTCCTTAAGAGTATAGCTATACTTCCCTTTGAAAACCTTACATCAAGCCCCCTTGCTCCTGAGTTGATGGTCGATTACATCAGGAAAGAGCTTAAGGGTAAGGGCTGGGTGCTCATAACCAGAGACGAAGCCGTTGAGAGGTTTCTTGCAAAGAGGCGCATAAGGTATACTGGAGCCATAACACGCCTAACGGTACGTGAGATGGGTAAGGTTATGGGGGTCGATGCCGTAATGATAGGCTCGGTCAATAACTACGAAGTGGATCGCAGTGGATCCGTTCGTGTTGGTCTTGCCTGCCGCCTTGTCAGTACCACCGACGGTACAATCATCTGGTCAGATAATCTTACATATTCCGGTGAAGAATTCGAAGGCTTCTTTGGTCTCGGTGTAGTTAATTCACTCGAGGTACTCGCATCTATGGTCGTAAAGGATGTCGTTAAGGGGGTTGCCGATAAGTTCTTTGTGCGCGAGACCGCTCTCAGCCCATTTGAGATAGAGCGCGTTATAACGTACCCCACGATAGGCAAGGCCGGCGATAAGAGGAAGTTTACAGTTAAATTCTTATCTCTTATGGGGCAGCCAAAAGAGGTGCGAGTGATAATAGGCGACGAAGAGGTAGTGCTTAACAGGAGTGCCGAGGACGAGTATAGCGGTTACGTCTACTCTCCTGACAATGAAGGTGTCTACGTCTTCGATGTCATAGCTATGGACGATGCTATGGTTCCGTATCCGTTTGAGGCCGTTGGGACTGTGGTCGTAGATAATTCTCCTCCTAAGGTCAGTGTTGCACTTAGCCGCAAGGCGTTCTCATCCGAGCGTTCCGGACATGTTTTATTAGAGCCGACACTTGAAAGTTCGGATAATATAGATGAGTGGAAGGTCGTCATACGCGACAGCAATGGGCGTAGAGTCCGTAGCGATAGAGGTTTCGGCAGTATGCCGGATAAGCTGATATGGCGCGGCGAGACAGACGACTTAGGGCGTGTCGATGACGGTACCTATGAGATGATATTCTCTGTCTTTGATTTGGCCGGCAATGAATTTACCGTTGGAGAGAGCGTTAAGGTTAAGAATACCGAACCGGAGATAAAGGTAGAGATTGATGTGGCTGAAAATATGCTGCTCTTCAACTTTGAGCACGATAAAGAGGATTTGATAGTCTCCTGGAATCTTTCTATAACAGATAAAGACGGCAACAACCTCAAGACACTCAGCGGTGACGGCACCGATATTCCCGATAGGGTAGAGTATCCAATGGATAGTGAGGTGGAGCTTAGGCATATGCGTTTCTCTGTAAGCGCGGAGGATTTGGCCGGCAATACCTTTAAATTTTCCAAGGCAGTACCATCGCTATTTTCTAATAGCGTGCCCTTTGCTAAGTTAAGGGGTAAGCTTAAATCTTGGCAGGATTTTTAATTTAGTTTTTTGCGTAACGCTTCGGCGATAAGATGGTATGTCTTTCTCGGTAGAGAGACATGCCGTCATTTTTATTGATTCCAAGATCTTCCGGCAGTAAATCCAATGACAGGGTTTGGCGGCTTATAGGTCACGCTGCTGCGTCTTATGTGTTCTTTAGCAATAACCGAGGACGATGAGACAAGGGTTTTTGTTTGTCGACGTCTTTTCTTTAAGGAGAATGATCGGTGAAGAGGGTTGGGCTACTTTTATTTTTGGCA
>DAOVKH010000126.1 GCA_030631875.1 Deltaproteobacteria bacterium
TCTCCCGGAAAGCCGACTATAATATCGCTCGTAATTGCCATGTCGGGGTATAACCCCTTAAGGCGTTTCAGCTTCACTCGATACTCATCTACACTATAACCGCGCCCCATACCCTCTAAGACACTCGATGAACCGGACTGCACGGGTAGATGCAGGCTATTGACGAGCTTTGGCAATTCGCCAAAGAGGTTGATAAGTTCTTCGCTGATATCCTTTGGGTGAGAAGTAACGAACCTGATACGCAATATCTCATCTATCTCGTTAGATATTTTCCTTATAAGTTCAGGGAAACTCAGCTCAGCATCGTAAGAGTTGACGTTCTGACCAACGAGCGTAACCTCCCTGACACCCATAGTGGCAAGCTCTCTTACCTCGGCCATTATCTCAGCAACAGGGCGGCTAACCTCTCTCCCCCTGACATATGGAACAATACAGTAAGAACAAAAATTATTACAGCCACGCATAATCGTAACGAAAGACTTCACACCTTCGCCCTTTATATCGTTTATCCGATACTCACCCGGGTCGAGAGTCTCTCTAAAACCTGTGGATACACTGCGCGCCCTCTTGGCCTCAAAGTCTGCCACCAGCTCCGCTATCTTGTGTACGTTATGTGTACCGATGACCATGTCGAGGTAATGCGCTCTCGACAATAGGGTCTTGCCTACCTGCTCGGCAACACAGCCGCTGACGACGAGTATTACCTCCGGACGTTCGGCCTTAAGCTCCTTAAAGCGTCCAAGGGCTGAGTAGACTTTATGCTCGGCCTTATCCCTGATGCTGCACGTATTGAGTATTATCAGATCGGCCGCTTCCGCCGAATTTGTTCTTTGGTAATCGGCCTCCTCAAGAAAGGCAAACATACGCATGGAGTCGTCTTCATTCATCTGACAACCGAATGTATCTATAAAGACGTGCCTCAAGACAATCTTATTCCCTCTAAGGTATTGTCCATAAAGCTCTTGACCTTACTTAGCGTATGCATCGTACTCGCTCCACGATGGTTTCGTAACCCATCCGCCTGTTACGCCGTACTTTTTGCCAACTTCTGTTGAGACTCTATCGGCCCCTGCTCTGGACGGATAGAAGCCGAGCCTAACCCTGTGCCACTTCACACCGTCCTTAACGAACTCAGTCCTGTAAACGTTGTAGCCGCCCTTACGAAGCGTATCTTTAAGCTGAAGGGCCTCCGCCTTGGTCTTAAAAGATGCCACATTAATTATATACGGTTTTTGCGACGGACGGGTCTTAGCTGTCGTTACCGCTGGCTTTGTGGCAGGCTTCGGTGTAGCCTTCTTTACGGCAGGCGTCGGTTTCGGCGCAGGTTTAGCGACCTTAATCGGTGCGACCACGACCTCTTCTACTATATCGTCAGAGTCGGCATCCTGTGACGTATTAACGTTTGCCGGAGGCGTAACCTCTATCCTCTTTGAGATAACTTGTATCTCACTTCTATTCTCTGAAGTCTCGCCCCCGATTATAGCTCCAAGATACGGAATATCTTCAAGCGGCACGTAGGTATATACGGCACCTCCGGCGAGCAATATCAATACTAATGCTATTATGATTTTTTTGGCTTTACCCATTACAGAAAGGCCTCCTAAGGAAATGTCTAATCAAGGCGATAACTTACCCGTAATAGATAAGTTATCCCATGGCAGGTGAGTTGTCAAACAAAAACCCCGAACCATTACGGTCGAGGTTTTTGTCCAACAAATTCAACTACTTATAACGCCACTATAAGGCCACGGAAGCACCCTCTACCTGACGTAAGAACACTTACTCGCCGGGGTTCTTGTATCCATATTCTTACCCCTATTGAGGTGGTCGTCTATCTCTGCGGCAGAGCCTATCATCCTTCCAAAAAGGAAGGTCGTAAAGGCCGCCGTCTCGACCTCTTTATCGCTGACCGTGCCGGCAACAAATGGCTCCCATACCATCTTAAGGAGGATTACGGCGATGACCGCATCGACATTAACGCAATATACGTTCTTGGTAACCTTCGTAGTAAAGAGCGCGTTCACGAGATCATTATAGAACTCAAGGAAGACGTTGTATATCTTCTTGTCTTCGAATAGCTCGGTTACGAACCTCTCACGCGGGTCGAAGTTAACGGGCTTACCCTTGAATATCGGGTGGTTGACGCAAGGTACTTTCTTGTACTGAATATTACCGAGCGATTTCTGCTCGGCCTTATAGTCACTGTACTCTGTTGCGTACTTCTCGGCAATAGCCTTAAGGTCTATGCCGTGAGATTTTTCGCCCGGTGCCTTAAGCCCTGATTCCTTGAACTGCTCTATCAGGAAGGCAATGGCCTCGTAGCCATTTCCACCGTGGGCAAAACCTGTATGCGTCAAGAACCCTATATAGGATTTATTAATCTGTACACGGAATGGATCTTCCGGACCATCGGCACTGACTCCGCCCTTTGCGCCTTGGCCTGAAATCGTACCCGGGCCGTTGGAGATGATAAGGCCAAGAAGCATGGAGAACTCAAATCGCTCATCTTTAGAAGGCCTTCGGCCTAAGAGGGCTAAGAAGGCCGTGTCGGTAAATGACCAATCCGCAATGAGTTCTTTATTGGCAATGCCTGAGAATTCTTTATCGTTCTGCCTGTCGGAGCTGACACTTGAGCCGATGAATGTCGAGAATATCCTTGAGTGCCACGGCAGTGTCGTTAGGGTTACCTTAGAGATGTCCTTACCGACAAATGCCTTCCATCCAAGGGTTGCCCATACGGCCGCTACTATCGCCGCCGATGAAGGCTGACCGCCTGCGGCCTCTTTAATGAACTCTATGAATATCGAAGGCTTTCCTGCGGCGTCTATCGCCACCATCATATCCTTACATCTATCGCATCCACCATCTTTTGTGGCAAAGACAGCCTTTTCTTCTGAAGTTAATGACGCGGCTATTCCCTTTATGTCGGCCTTGCCAAAGGCATCAGAGACGCTCCTTATTTCTTCGAACTTATCTACGATAATGTTCATGGCATCTACCGCACCCTTAACCTTACCCTTACCTATTATGGAAACGGCTCCCGAAAGAACAGTATTCGGGGAGTTGCCTGCTTCTCTCGAAGCGTCTGCCGCAACGAGTGTTGCCTCACCGTTTTGGTTAACGTAGGCGTTGAAGATTACATTGGCAAGCTTCGTGCCATAGTCGTCGGGATAGTTCTTTGTAAGAGCAAATACAAGGTTCTCTTCCAAAGACCTCTTCGATGCTTCAAGAATCGATAGGCCGTGGAGCTTCGTAACCTGAGTCTTAGGATCCATCATCGAAGCGCCACTAACGTCCTTCAAGGTCTGGCGCGGGAAGTGCGCACCGACCTGGCGCGTAACGGATTCTATCTGCTCATTATATGGAGCGACGGCTTCGACCTTCTCTACATCTAACTCCTTCGGAAGCTTCACCGAGTGGTTATTACCGAACCAGCACTTAAGAGCCAAGTTGCCCCTTGGTGCGAAGTCCGACTCTACGTTATTAAGTTTCATGACAGCCGTAAGTGCCTCAGGTATGTGGGCGATGTTGATTACGACCGCACCCTTCTTGGATACCACAGGATTTTCGGGCGTATAGATATCGTCTACGTCGAAGTAATCCTTGAACCACTCTTCTTTGGCCGCGGCGTCGTCGCCGCTACCGGCCAAGCTTCCAGCGTGTCCGCATGCCTTCGTAAGCTTTGCCTTCCAGCGCCCGACAATACAGGCTACCGTAGGTTTGTTTATCTCAAGGCCGTGCTCATAGTAACCACCGGGCTCGATATAAATAACAGCCGACTTACTTCTGTCGTCATTGTCGAGTGCGTTGAAGAACTCGTGAGCCGAGAAGTGAATATATACGTCCTTACCGCTCGATACACTCGTCGTCGTACCCCAACCCTGTGTTAATAGATATACGGCTATCGTAGTCGTGAAGTTTCCTGAATTAGAGAATAGTGCGACAGAACCCTTTACGAGAGACTCTTCGGGGTTGCTTCCACCTAACGCACCGCCCAAGCGAATCTTATTCCACGAATCGGCAAGACCCAAGCAATTCGCACCGAATACGTCTATGCCGTTTGTCTGGCATATGGCGCGTATTGTTCTGGAGTCGGCACTCGATACCTTCTCCGTTAGAATAATTACCTTCTTCAAATCAGGATTGTGTCTTACGGCCTCGGCCACACCGTCCTTAACGCCCGATGGTGGCAGGTATATGACAGCCGTATTAAACTTATGCCCGTCGGCTATGCCTTCCTTTATGGAGTTGTATACGGGTATGTCGCCGCTTGGAGTCTCGACCTTTTGGCCGCTCCTGCCCGGGCTTGTACCGAATACAATATTATTGCCGGAAAATACGTGGCTCGTAGGTGTTACCGTTCGGCTCTCATTACCTGTGATGTTGAGAACGCAAACCCTGTCTTCTTTTGTGGCCAGCTCTGCCAGCGAATTAACGCCAACGTAGTATGGGAACTTTTTTACACCGTCTTTATGCATAACGCCTCTCTTTTAGAAGAAGTTTTTATTTTGTATCTGCCTTAGTCTAAGATAACCATAGAAAGAAATACTAAGCCGAAGCCTTATCGCCGCCGAGCATAGCTCTCTCTACCTCAGCCCTGCCGTCCTTGCTCATCCACGTATCTATGTCGAGTGCGTAGTTTACGACCTCGCTCATGGCACTGTCGTGGCCAAATATACGATAAGGAATCTTAAGCTGATCGAGCGTGTCCTTCATGTACGACATGCCTCGAATAAGGTTCGGGCCACCCCTGCCTATAACGACAAATAGTGGTGTCGGGCCGTACTCCTGAAAGTACTCCCTAAGCGCGTCTGCCATGGCACGGAAGGTTTCATAGATATCGGTATTATTTGCTTTCCCTCCAATGATGAAGAATACATTGGACTGCTCCAACCAGTACTTGCAAACTATCCTTGAGATGTCGTGCATCTTGGCATACGGCGGGTTACCACCGAAGTCCGAGCTTATGGTAGCTCTCTCACCAAGAAGTTCTGTTACGAGCGCGTTTGCGCCGCCACCGAATGTCGGGGCGGTAATCGTGCCTTCTTCGTTCATAACGAATACGTCGCTTTGGCCCTGATAGGTGCGAAGCTGGTTTATCTCCTGCTCAAACTCAGAGTAATCCGAGGCGAACAAATGGTCTGGCATATCAAGACGCTTCCACGACGGGTTGTCCTGATCGAATGAACACTTAAAGTCGCAAGCAACGGGGACGAGCCTTCCGTTCTTACCTCGGAACATCCTTATCGGATTAAGCTCCAA
>DAOVKH010000069.1 GCA_030631875.1 Deltaproteobacteria bacterium
GAGCTTAGATAGGTCGCCCAATAAGAATACGGGTATGTACATGCCGTAACGTCAACGTCATCTTTTCTTGCTTTCCGTAGCATCTCTAAAGAACGCTCCATAGAGAAAGTACCGCCGGTGGAGTTTATGTGGTCTATATGTATGGCCGCACCCGTTTCTTTGGCCAAATCCAAGACTTCGTTTAGGGCCTCTATGTTCGTGCCCGGCTCCTCCATATCGGAGTGGCGGATGTGAAAGAATACAGGTACGTTATGAGCTACGGCTACCCGCATCATCGCTTGAATCTCCAATGCCGTCGTGCCCGGCGCGTACTCTATGCTCATCCCTATGCCGAGGGCACCGTCTTTGAGTGCCTGCCTTGCCATTTGGGTGAGCTTCTTTATCTGCGCCTTATCGGCCTTTATATGGTTACCGATACCGAGCCTTAGGCGTGCGCCATTATAAAAGAATCCCGCACCGAAGTTTATCGGCAGATTAGCGCGCGACTCATACCTCTTATACCAAGCACCTACGTCAACGGCTCCGCCGTGCATTGCCAGGTTGCTCGTAACGCCGTCGGCCACCTTATACCAGATACCGTAATCGTTCGGGTTGTATGAAAGCAGATCTATGAAGCCCGGACTAACGACGCGCCCCTTTGCGTCTATCGTCTTAAGCCCTTCGATATTCCTATGCGTTATTTTAACGATGCGTCCGCCGCGTATTGCTACGTTAAGGCCGCGCTCATCACGCCCCGTCTCAGGGTCCATGACGCGTCCGTTATTTATTACAATATCGTAAGTGGTGGTGTCGCCAAGCAGTGTGGCGCAAGAGGAAAGCATGAATAAAAGAAGAAATAATAAGAACGCACGACCGCTGTAAAGCGACCGCGCGTTTAATTTAATGCCAAGAAAAGCCCCGTACATGCCTCTATTAACCGGTCGTCTCTTCGGCGACTTTGGTAGGCTCTATCGAAGGGGCGGGCTTTATGTGGCTCGCATCCTGCTTCTTCGTCATAGTGCAATTGCCGTCGAATATAACGCCCTCGCCTATGACGAGTGTCGGGGTCTTTATATCGCCGAAGACCTTTGCCGGCGCGCGAAGTTCGACCTTACTTCTGGCGACGACTATGCCCTTAATCTCTCCTGATATTATCGTATTATCTACGCTCAGGTTGCCGTCGAATATCGCCTCTTCACCTACGAGCAACGTACCGTCGCTCTTTATCTCGCCCTTGAAGTTGCCATCAAGACGCATCGTACCTTTGAACTCAACAGTACCCTCAAAGCTCATGCCCTTACCGATAAATCCTGTTATCTCCGTTGCCATATCCACGTCGTCGTCCTTCTTTGAAAACATAAGTGCCTCCTGACTTTCTTAATTAAGGTGAATAAAATTCTATACCCATACGCCTTTAAAAATTTTACCGCTTTATATGGACTTAAGGAGGTCCACTATACGTTCGCGTTCTTCGGATGAATAAAACTCTATCTCCACGCGCCCCTTGCCGGAGCGTTCTTTTATTAAGACCTTCGTCGAAAATATATCTCTAAGGTCGCTCTCTATAGCCTCAAAGTTAGAGCTGCCGCGAGGCGACGTCTTTCCGCTACCGGAGGCAGGCTTTGACTTACCTCCACTCTCGTCAAGATCGAGCGAAGCTATAAGCTCTGTGGCACGCACGGAAAGACCCTTCTTTACAATCTTCCTTAAAAGCTCCCGTTGCTTGGCCGCACCACTGAGAGAGAGTATAGCACGCGCATGGCCCATAGTAATGCCGCCATCAATGAGTACCTGCTTTACCTCTATCGGAAGCTTAAGGAGGCGCATATAATTTGCAACTGTGGCGCGCTCCTTGCCGACACACCTGGCTATCTCCTCCTGAGAGAGCCCAAGCTCATTTAGGTTCCCGTATGCCTCGGCCTCCTCTAAGGGGTTTAAGTCCTCGCGCTGGACATTCTCTATTATGGCAAGCTCGAGAGACTCCCTGTCGGTAGCGTCCATTATTACGATAGGCACTTCCTTAAGCCCCGCCAACTTTGAGGCACGAAGACGCCGCTCACCGGCTATAAGCTCAAAACCCGAACCCACGCGCCTGACTATCAGAGGCTCGATTATGCCCTTCTCTTTAATGGAAGCGGCCAACTCCTTGAGAGGGGCTTCTTTGAAACTCTTACGAGGCTGATCTTTATTGGCACTAATCTTACCGATTGCGCAGTGCATGTAGGGAGCATCACTACTGCTGACCGCATCGTCGCCCATAAGAGCGCCAAGGCCTCTGCCAAGAACTTTCTTTTTCATGTAACTCCTTGATTTTATTAAGGTTTATGGCTTAGCTTGCTTCCACAGCAGCCTCTTTAAGAATACTGTCACGCAATAGGAACTCCTTAGTAAGCTCCATATAGCTTATCGCCCCCTTGGAGTTTATATCGTACAATATGACGGGCTTACCAAAGCTTGGGCTCTCGCTTATGCGGACATTCCTCGGTATCATCGTATCAAAGGCCTTATCGGCAAAGTGCGCCCTTATCTCATCGACTACCTGATGGGAGAGGTTGTTGCGTGCGTCGAACATCGTAAGGACGATACCCTCGACCTCAAGTGTCGGGTTAAGGCGTTTACGCATCATCTCAATGGTCTTTAAGATCTTGCTTATCCCCTCCAGAGCATAGTACTCACACTGGAGCGGTATCAAGACCGAATCGGCGGCCACAAGGGCATTTACGGTCAGAAGGCTTAGCGACGGCGGACAATCTATCAATATATAATCAAAGTCGTCTCTAATGGTATCGAGCACACTCTTAAGGCGTGTGTCTCGCTCCGGATGACCGACGAGCTCGACCTCTGCACCAATCAGGTCGATCGTCGCCGGTACGAGCTTTAGGAATGATATATCCGTATCCTTTATTAACCCTCGGATATCGTCATCTCTGACAATGGCATCGTATATACCGCCCATCGTGCCATTCGGCACAGCACCAACACCGCTTGAGGCATTGCCCTGCGGATCGAAGTCCACAAGCAAGACACGCTTCTCAGTAACAGCCAACGTTGCGGCGAGGTTTATGGCGGTCGTCGTCTTACCGACCCCACCCTTTTGATTTGCTATTGCGATTATCTTTGCCATTGAGAGATAATTCTACCATAGAGCCACAAAACTTCAAGAGATTTCTTGAGTGGACTCCGGGCTTAGCTGGAAATTGTTCCACGTGGAACAATTCGGGGAATCAACGCTTCTCTGCTGAGATTGTTCCACGTGGAACAATCTGGGTATAGGAGAGATCTTGAGAAGAAAGTATCAGAGGTTTGGGGCAGAGCTAAGAATTATCCCTCTGAGAGAGACCTCTAAATATGACAAGGGTCGTCATCCTATCGGTAAAGGGCACAGCCACCTCGATAACTTCAACGCTTCCGACCCCCAGAGCCTCAACGGCCTTTAGCTCGGCCTTAAGGGGCATTGTTGTATCCGAAGCACCATCTTCCAATGGCCCTTTCATGGCGATTATAGTGCCGTCTTCACTTAGATAAGGCCTTGCCATCTCCACGAAGCCCTTAAGCTCGGTAAATGCTCTTGATATGACACAATCAAAGCCACCGCCACTGACCCCGCCAGCGACACTCTCTATTAAGGCCGCATCTTCGGCCCTTCCCGCTACGGCCTTGGCATCGGCGAGGCCTATGGTACGTATGGCGTGGCGCATGAAGTTGACCTTCTTCCCGACCGAGTCAATGAGGGTAAGGGTCGTCTCCGGCAGGACTATCTTTAAAGGAATACCCGGAAAACCTCCACCGGCACCGATATCCAATATAGAGGCCGCACCGTTCTTTAGGGAGGAAATGACCTTAAATGGCACCAACGAATCTATGAAGTGGCGTATGACAATCCCGCTATCGTCTCTTATGGCCGTGAGGTTAATCTTACCGTTCCAGCGCTTCAGCTCCTCTAAGTAAGTAGCAAAGGCCGTCACCTGAGCTTCGCTCAATTCGCCTGCGCCAAGCTCTTTAGCACCTTGACGTAATATACTTTCAAGTTCTCGCTTCATCGTTAGATCACACCCATCTTCTTAAGGTTTACCATTAATATAGATATTGCCGCCGGTGTAACGCCCGATATCCTTCCGGCCTGGCCTATGGAGTAGGGGCGTATTGCCGAGAGTTTTTCTCTAATCTCAGCCGAGAGGCCTGCGACCAATGCGTAATCCATGGCTTCGGGTATCTCTATATGCTCCATGCGCTTAAACCTCTCGGCCTCCTCGAGCTGGCGCGAGATATAACCCTCGTACTTTACCATCACCTCTAAGGCCTCTCGCGAGGCTCTAAGCTCGAATGCACGCGCTACTCGTTCAGGAATCTCGCCATCGTAACCTGAAAGCAAAGCCGATACCCTAAAAACCTCTTTAATATCAACACCTTGGCGGCGCAAGGCCTCTTTCAGGGTAGTAGCCTTCTTAATCTCCCCTATGGGAGAGCCTCTAAGTATCTCATTTGTTTTGATTGTCGGAGTTAGAGTTATGATTTCCAAATACTCCATTATGATTTCAATTGCCTCTTTCTTTTCAATAAAACGCCCGTAGACGTCTTCATCTTTCTCTCTACTAATGATACCCAAATCAAATGCCTTTTCGGTAAGCCTCATATCGGCATTGTCTTCCCTTAAGAGGAGTCGATACTCGGCCCTTGAAGTAAATAGCCTGTAGGGTTCTTCCGTACCCTTTGTTACGAGGTCATCTATCAGCACGCCTATGTAGGCCTCAGAACGGTCGAGTATAAAGGGTGGCTTGCCCATAATCTTTACGCCTGCGTTTATGCCCGCCATTAACCCCTGTGCGGCGGCCTCTTCGTAGCCCGACGTTCCGTTTATCTGTCCTGCCAAGTATAGCCCCTTGACGGCCTTCGTCTCAAGTGTCGGGTGAAGCTCAGTCGGCTGTATGTAATCGTACTCAACGGCATAGCCGGGCTTTAGTATCTCTACACTCTCAAGGCCTTTTATTGTGCGCAGGAACTTAAGCTGTACATCTTCCGGAAGGGACGTTGAGAGTCCATTCGGATATACGTCGTCGATCCCTCGCCCTTCTGGCTCAAGGAATATCTGATGGCGATCTTTATCGGGAAATCGTTTTATCTTGTCTTCTATGGAGGGGCAGTAGCGTGGCCCCGTGCCCTTTATCGTGCCGCTGAAGAGTGGGGAGCGATGCAGATTTTCTTCAATGATTTTATGGGTTTGCGTATTTGTGTGTGTTATAAAGCAGGAGAGCTGTTCTTTGCCTTCGACCTCTTCTCTGCGCGTACGCACCGAGAAGGGCTGAACCTCTTCATCGCCCCTTTGTTCTTCGAGGAGGCTATAGTCTATTGTATTTTTATCGAGCCTCGGACACGTCCCGGTCTTTAACCTGCCCATCTTAAGTCCGAGCCCCTTTAAGGACTTAGACAAGCCCCGACTCACGTGGTCTCCCCTGCGCCCGCCCTGAGTCGTCGTATCTCCTGTGTGCATGAGTCCGTTCAGGAAGGTTCCCGTCGTTACTATGACGGCCTTTGCGTCTATCACTTCGCCGCAAGCGAGCCTAACGCCCGTTATGGTATCGTCTTCTGTAGTAAGCTCTTCGACGATACCTTCGATTAAGGTAAGACCTCTTAGATCTTCGAGAAACCCCTGCATATACCTTTGATATAAAAACCTATCGGCCTGAGCGCGCGAGGAGCGAACGGCAGGGCCCTTACTGCGATTAAGGACTCTAAATTGTATGGCCGTCAGATCTATGGCACGCGCCATCTCTCCGCCAAGAGCGTCTATCTCCTTTACGAGATGCCCCTTTGCTATACCGCCTATGGCGGGGTTACAGGACATGTGACCGATAGTCTCCCTGCTTGCCGTAACTATGGCTACGCTTAGGCCAAGGCGCACGGCACTTGAGGCAGCCTCAATACCTGCGTGGCCTGCCCCTATTATAATTATGTCGAAGACCTTCCTATGCATAGATTATTCCCGTAATATATTTTAGAACCGTCCCTGACGGCATTTTATAGTTTCACAATAGACGGCCTATCTTAGCCCATAGGCTCTGGAAATGTCAAATTCACAGGGTTCTCACATATTTTTCAATTGACAATTTCTATAAAAGGAGTATACTTCATAATCCTATGGCAACGACAAAGAAAAATTCAAAGAGCACGCCTAAGAAGGCCGCTACACCAAAGAAGAAGACTGCGGCGAAGAAACCTCTTAAAAAGGTTGCTACTAAAGCGACTGCTAAGAAGGCGACTACCAAAAAGCCGGTTGCATCTAAGAAGGCCGCTAAGAAGGTAGCAACGCCCAAGAAGGTCGTAAAAAAAGCGGCCGCCCCAAAGAAGAAGTCAGCCGTAAAGTCAAAGACTGTAAGCCGTGCCGTCTTCAAGAGGGAGATGCGAAAGAACCTCCTTAAGGAGAAGGACGTTCTTCTTGCCGAGATAAATGAAAAGGTGCGCCACGAGAGCGAAGAGGGCAAATTCGAGATAGGCGACATATATGACATCGCCAGCAACGAGCGCGAGCGTGAATTAACGTTGATGCTTGGCGACAGAGAACGTGTTAAGATTCAAGAGATAGACGACGCCCTCGAAAGATTAAGCGATAAATACTACGGCATCTGCGAGGAGTGCGAAGAACCCATCGGCCAGGAACGCTTACGGGCACTTCCCTTCACGACCTCTTGCATTGAGTGCAAGTCCAATAATGAACAGGCCTCGCGCTTCAAAGGAAAGTTCGGAGACGAACTGCCGGTTAAGATACTCGAAAAGCCATACGAAGACGAAAACTAAGAACCACGCTAAAGAAGACCCACCTTTACCCTATAAAGGTTGCCACGCCATGGCTGATATTAAAACTCATAAAGAAACAAAGCCCGCAAAGCCCCCTAAAAACAACCGTTCTACCCTTAAGACCATTCTCTACCCGCTCATCAGCATTTCGGTAATATTGCTCGTCGTACTTCCCATGATATTAAAGAAATCAGATGACGTAACCATCTTTAAGCGTATGCTAATGGGTACGACCATTGAGATTACCTTAAAGGAAGATACTCCGGAATCTCAAAAGGCCGTGGATAACGCCTTTAATGAGATAGCACGTCTGGAGAAGATATTCAGCAGTTACGACCCAAAGAGTGACGTATCGAGGATAACAGATACGGCCGGCAAGGGCTGGGTACAGGTCTCGCCCGAAGTCATAGAGGTCTTGGATATAGCACTACGGATATCACGCTTAAGCGACGGGGGCTTTGATCCGACATTCGGCGCGCTAAGTGAGCTATGGGATTTCTCCGCTAAGAGCGAAAAGATACTGCCCACAAAGAAGGAGATTAACGAGCTCCTGCCGCTCGTCGATTACCGCGGCGTATTGATAGGACGCTTTCAGTCGGTCGTAATGCTCAAAGAAAAGGGTATGAAGCTTAACTTGGGTGGGGTTGCCAAGGGCTATATCGTCGGACGTGCCTTTGAGAAGCTAAAGGAGGCGGGTCTTAATTGGGCTATAATAAAGGCCGGCGGCGAGATAACTGTCTTTAGCGAAAGTGGCGAGCTATTCGAGGTCGGCGTACAGGATCCAAGAGATAAGAACAAGATTGTCGGACAGCTCTCCATAATGAACGGAGCCGTATCTACCTCTGGCGACTACGAACGCTTCTTCATAAAGGACGATGTGCGCTACCACCACATTATAGATACAAAGACCGGCTACCCGGCGCGCGGCCTTAGGAGCGTAACCATCGTAAGCACAGACCCGACACTTGCCGATGCCCTATCTACTGCCGTATTCATAATGGGTAGAGACGAAGGCATGAAGCTCATCGAAGACCTCAAGGGTGTCGAAGGGGTCATCATAGACACCTTCGGCGAGATACTCTTATCGAGCGGACTTACCGACAGGTTTTCACCCGAAAAAACAAAGTAACACTACTCCGAGTATGTAACCCCGTTTTGAATACCTCTTTGAAAGTAATCTACCGCTCGGTTGTGTTCCTTGAGCGTCCTTGAAAATTTGTGCGTACCGTCGTTACGTGAGACAAAGTACAGATAATCCTCGTTATTCGGATTAAGGGCAGCACCTACGGCGCTGCTTCCGGGGCTTGCTATGGGGCCAGGCGGAAGGCCGTATATCTTGTATGTATTATATGGCGTAAAGGTCTTCAGATCTTTCCTC
>DAOVKH010000221.1 GCA_030631875.1 Deltaproteobacteria bacterium
CCATTAAAGAAACCTGCCGAGAGCTCAAAAGGACCGCTCGCGTAAGTCGCCAGTAGAGCCGTCTCGCCTGTCTCGCCAAGCTCAAGTGTCTGCGGATCCGAGATGAAGTGAGAATTAAAGACACCGAACGGAAGGTACTGCCTGCCCACCGTGAGACCAAGGCCATACGGAGAGGTTATCGTTATATAACCTTCGTCGAGGTCAACCCCACCCGTGCCGTCTTCTTCCCATAGGAAGAGTATGTGGGCACTTGTATATTCATTCACCTCGGCGTCAACGGCAAGCTCTACCGTGGCAAGCGTTATATCCGAAGTATCTCCATCCCTCTCGTTATCCTCAGAGAAGATCTCTATCTCTACCACACCGCCGATACTCAACTTATCACTAAGAGCCGTCGTAAGCCCCGGTGTCTTCTTCTCTTTCAGGCTGTGGTAAAGCTCGGCCTGCTTCTTCTCAAGAGATATTATCTTCTTATTTAAGGCCTTTAATTTATCAGCCTCTGCCGCAAGTGCCACAGACCCGACAAATATCGTCATAGAAAAAACTACTATCGCGAATACCGCTAATCCTCTAACCACCACCTTGATCATAGGAATCTCTCCTCTTCTTAGTTGTTATATGTTTCAGAAATAAGCTTTATTTAAAACTCCTTGAACTCATCATTTCCACTGGGTCCCATGGGAATCGTCTTTTCCATGAAGTGAAAGAATTTCATAAACTCGATCGTTTGATAAGAGAGATCTACCCGGAAGCCACAAGTATGGCTCAACTGAAGAGTAAGAAGAAGCGTTGAGTCACTTACCAAGAAAAATTCCTACTGGCATATAGATACCAACCCAGAGAGTTCTCTTAGACCTCCCCTATGGAGAGCTAAGAGTTGCTATGATACCGATGCCTCTATATGCAAAGCTATGCTTGATAACGGCAAAGCAACGTCGACTAAGTTAGCCTCTATCACAAACTTCGGCATACCATAGACAACACAGGTGGCCTCGTTTTGAGCCATACCAACGGCACCTTTCGCCCTAAGCACCTTCATCCCCTCAAAGCCGTCATTGCCCATACCAGAGAGCACGACACCAAGGACATTGCCTCCGTAAAGATCAGCAACAGACCTGAATAAAACATCCACGCTTGGACGTAGCAATTCGCCCTCGGGGTTTTTATCGAGATGAATCATAACATCCGAGCCGGCCTTCCTGACGGTCATATGCAAACCTCCCGGAGCAATATAGACACAGCCGGGCTTTAATACATCGCCCTCCTCGCCTTCTTTGACACTAACCTTACTTTCTTTATTGAGCCCATCGGCAAGTGTCTTCGTAAAGAGCGGCGGCATATGCTGAACGATAACTATCGGCAGAGGGAAATCTTCAGGAAGCTTCGGTATTATGCTATTGAGTGCCTGCACGCCACCGGTAGAAGAACCTATGGCAACTATAGAACTCTTCGCACGCGGTAACCGAACCGAACGCGTCGTTTTTCTATCTATCAACGGCTCTGCGCTCTTACGCATTGGGGTAACGCGAGCCGCGACCCTTAGCTTTCTTATCAACTCATCCCTGACGGCTCCGAGATCCATAGATAAAGCGCCGGAGGGCTTCTCCATGAAATCCACGGCTCCCTCTCTGAGAGAGTTGACCGTAATGTCTGCCCCACTCTTCGTATAGGCCGAGAACATTATAACGGACGTAGGATTAGGGCTTTCCATTATCTTCTTGAGCGTTGTAAGGCCGTCCATACCTTCCATCTCAACATCGAGCGTTATGGCATCGGGCTTAACGGAAGAGAGTTTTCTCAGGGCATCATAACCGTTAGATGCCATCTCTACTACCTCAAAACCGGGCTCAGACATTATGAGCTTACTCAACGCCTTACGCATAAAGTTAGAATCGTCTACAACCATAACTCTAATCGTCTTCACTGCAGTTCACCCCCAAGGCCGTAGCCGCCGACCTAACCTTATCTAAGTGCTTGGACTTATCTGTTATCTCCTTAAATACCTTCTTAAGGCCGGGCGATAGTATCTCCACCAATTCGCCGTACTCTTCCTCCACCATCATAGACTCAAGGCGGATAGCCATACAGAGGGCGTCCTTAAGTGTAGTGTTTTTGTCATTCGCCCTCTCTATAAAGGTATCGATTGTCTCTATGGCACCATCAAAGAAAGAAAGGTCTACCATAGCTTCCGTACCAAAGGAGGCAGGAGCCGTCTTTATCATCTTCTTCTCGGATCTCAAAAAATCGGCGTGCCCTTCTTCCTCACTCGACAAAGTACTCCAAAGGTATCTGGCTATCTCATTTTCCGCAAACTTCTTGGAAAATATTTTATACAGCTCCGCGGCCTTCATCTCTATCTC
>DAOVKH010000023.1 GCA_030631875.1 Deltaproteobacteria bacterium
ATGATGGTCATGGCCTCTGGAAGAGACCTGCTTTCACTCTATATAGGTATGGAGTTGATGAGCCTCCCTATATACGCGCTCGTTGCGTTTAAGAATTCTGATAAGCGTTCCATAGAGGGTGCTATGAAGTACGTCATACTCGGCGCATTCTCATCTGCCGTAATGTTATTCGGAATAAGCCTCATATACGGCTTTACAGGCACGACCGAGCTTTCCGGCGTTGCCGATGCGTTCCTTGCAGGCGGGCTTAACGTGCCTGCCGTGAGTTTAGCCGTAGTAATGCTCGTCGCTGGCTTTGGATTTAAGATAGCGGGTGTACCGTTCCACATGTGGGCACCGGACGCTTACGAAGGTGCGCCTACCCCTATAACGGCATTCATGTCGACGGCCTCGAAGGCCGCCGCATTTGCCATGATGTTGAGGGTATTCATGGAAGGCCTTTACCCTCTATATGATGATTGGTATGTTCTACTGGCAGTCGTTAGTGTCGCCTCGATGGCATACGGTAACTTCGTAGCCATAGCGCAGAAAAATATAAAGAGGATGCTCGCCTATTCGAGTATCGGTCATGCAGGGTACATCCTGCTTGGTCTCATATCGGGTACGACCGAAGGTGTGGCGAGTGTTATATTCTATATGGCCGTATATACCTTTATGAACTTTGGTATCTTCGCCGTCATAATGCTTATAGGTAAGGGTAAAGGCGAGAAGATAGAGGATTACACGGGCCTTGCCAAGCGCCGTAAGGGGCTTGCCGCCGTGATGCTGATATTCTTATTCGCCCTTGCCGGAATTCCGCCTATGGCGGGCTTTATGGCTAAGTTTTACGTCTTCGTTGCCTTGATCCATCAGGGTATGCTTACTATAGCTGTAATAGGTGTCTTGATGAGTGCCGTTGCGGCATACTTCTACATACGTGTAGTGATGGTTATGTATATGAAAGAACCGGTTGGCGAGCTTGAGATTAGAAAGTCAAAGTCGGTATCGGCCGTATTGATAGTCTCGCTGGTAGGTGTTATCGTACTTGGCGTCTACCCTGATATATTGATAATATTTGCCGACATGGCATCGAAGATACTTTAAATAAGGAACCTTATAGAGACGATTATGATAGAAGCTTTAATAGACATAAGGCCACTTCTGGCCATACTCGTATCGGCCATAGCCTTGCCACTAATATGGGCCTCTGCGAAGAAGCCTAACCTGCGTGAGTTCTGGTCGTACTTCTGCGGCGTGGTGATGTTCCTTATCATCATATCAATGTTGCCCTTTGTAATCAGCGGCGGTGTTGTCGAGTATACAGTCCTTACCGTATTGCCGGGGATTGAGTTTAAGTTGAGGGCAGACGCTCTGGGGATGTTATTTGCCATGACGGCATCCTTCCTTTGGATAGTAACGACGACCTATTCGATAGGCTACATGCGCGGGCTAAATGAACACGCACAGACGAGGTTCTTTGCCTGCTTTGCCATAGCGGTATCTTCGGCCATAGGTGTTGCATTTTCGGCAAACCTCTTTACACTTTATTTATTCTACGAGATATTGAGTGTTATGACCTACCCGCTCGTTGCCCATAACGAAGACGCCGCGGCGTGGGACGGCGGTAAGAAGTATATGATATACCTCTTAGGGCTTTCGAAGACGGCACTTCTTGCGGCTATAGTCATCACCTATATGACGACCGGCACGATGGACTTTGCCCCGGGCGGGATATTTACGACCTCCATGCCTTCGATGCTCGTCATACTCAGCTTTGCTTTATTCATCATAGGCTTTGGTAAGGCCGGGCTAATGCCGTTCCATAACTGGTTGCCGTCGGCCATGGTTGCGCCTACCCCTGTCAGTGCGCTCCTCCATGCCGTTGCCGTCGTTAAGGTCGGTGTCTTCTCGGTCGTAAAGGTCTTATTATTCATATTCGGCGTAGACGTTCTGGCGCACTTTAGCCTTGGGACTCCTCTGGCGGTGGTCGCGTCATTTACCATAATTACCGCATCCGTCATAGCGCTTACGAAGAATGACCTTAAGGCCAGGCTCGCCTACTCTACGGTAAGTCAGCTTTCGTATATAGTCCTTGGCGTTGCACTTCTGAACCCTAACGGCATAACCGGTTCAATACTGCATATAGGTAACCACGCATTCTCTAAGATAACGCTCTTCTTCTGCGCGGGTTCAATATACGTCGCGTCGAAGATAAAGAAGATAGATGAGTTAAACGGTATAGCAAAGAAGATGCCCTATACCATGGCGGCCTTTACCATAGGTTCTTTTTCCATGATAGGCGTGCCGGTTGCGGCAGGGTTTACGACCAAGTGGTATCTGGCTCTCGGTGCCGTTGACAGTGGCTCGACGGGCTTCTTGATAGTCTTGCTCGTAAGTACGGTCTTGAATGCCGCATACTTTATGCCTATAATATTTAGGGCTTACTTTAAGGAGCCGGCAGAGGGTGTAGATTTAAGCGGTGTTAGGGAACATCCGTGGGTAGCATTGCCGTTGTCCCTGACGGCAGTAATATCGCTTGTTATAGGCGTATACCCCGACTTATTCCTCTCTCTTATAGAAAGGGTAGTGAGCTGATGCAATTAGATAAAATACTCCAGGGTGAGGGCGGCAAACTTCTTCGTAAGATTGCATACGTTGCTATGGCCGTCTTTATTGTGATAGACATCTTTACGCACACGCACCACGCATACTTCTTCTGGGACGAGATACCGGGCTTCAGTTCGCTCTTTGGCTTTATTTCGTGCGTTGTTATAATAGTCGTCTCAAAGGCTATTGGCAAGCTTTGGCTTCAGAAAAAAGAGGATTACTATGATTAGATTTCTTTACACTTTGACGGAGGGTATTTAGAGTTATGGAGAGCTGGATACATCCCGGAGTCGTACTCATAGCGGGTGCCTTTTTATTGCCGTTCTTTAAAGGGACTGCAAAAAAGGTCTACCTATTGCTCCTGCCTATCGTAGCCTTTATTCTGGTGTTGAAGACCGGTGAAGGTACTTACTGGGTATACGAGATATTCGGTCAAGAGATAGTCTTTGGACGTGCCGACAGGCTTGCCCGTATCTTCGCCTATATATTCTCTACGGCGGCCTTCATAGGCATACTTTACGGCTTAAGGGTCAAGGAGGACGGTCACCACGCCTCGGCTTTGATTTATGCCGGAAGTGCCATTGGCGTTGCCTTTGCCGGAGACTTCCTGACACTCATAGTCTTCTGGGAGTTCATGGCCTTCTCCTCTGTCTTCCTTATACTTTACAGAAAGACCAAGGCGGCCTATAAATCGGCATACCGCTACATACTCGTTCACGCAACGAGCGGGGTTTGTCTCATGGGCGGCGTATTCCTCCAATACGGAGAGACGCAGAGCATAGCCTTTAACCCTGTCGAGGTCGGCGGCCTTGCCTCTGCCTTGATACTCATAGGTTTCCTTATAAACGCGGCCGTACCGCCATTTGGCGCGTGGCTACCCGACGCATATCCAATGGCAACGGTAACGGGTGCTATATTCATGTCGGCCTTTACGACCAAGAGTGCCGTCTACGCACTTATCAGGGGTTATGCCGGAACGGATCTGCTCATATACTTAGGCGTATTTATGGCGCTATACGGTGTTGTCTACGCTGTCCTTGAGAATGATATTCGGCGTCTTCTCGCCTACCACATAATAAGTCAGGTCGGCTACATGGTTGCGGCCGTCGGCATAGGTACGCAGCTGGCTCTTAACGGAGCCGCGGCGCACGCATTCGCCCACATACTTTATAAGGGACTCCTCTTCATGGGCATGGGTTCTATCCTCTATATGACGGGTAAGGATAAGCTCTCAGAGCTTGGCGGCATATACAAACGAATGCCCATTACCTTCATCTTATACATGATAGGTGCGTTTGCTATATCGAGCGTACCTCTATTTAGCGGTTTTGTCAGTAAGTCGATGATAATATCGGCCGCCGGCGAAGAGCACATGAACTATGTGTGGCTCCTGCTGACACTGGCATCTGCCGGAACCTTCCTCCATACAGGCCTTAAGCTTCCGTACTTTACCTTCATGGGCAAGGACTCTGGCGTTGAGGCGAAGGATCCGCCGCTCAACATGCTCCTCGGCATGGGCGTTGCGGCCTCTCTCTGTATATTCGTAGGAGTATATCCGCAGTACCTCTACAATATGCTGCCGTATACTTCTATTCATTACGTGCCGTACACAATGGATCACGTAGTATGGACCGCTCAGATATTGCTCTTTACGTGGCTTGGCTTCTACCTCTATATAAAGAAGCTCGGCGGCGAGAGAACCGTAAGTGCTGATACCGATTGGTTCTACCGTAAGGGCGGGCCGGTATTTATGTGCTTTGCCAGAAACTTCGTAGCCGTCATCGACGACTTCGTTAGTGGCCTATACAAGACTGTCGTTGAGAAGGCGGGCTTCTTTATAGCAAGAAAGTCATTTATATTCGACTCAGGCGTTATCGACGGTATAGTTAACGCTGTGGCCGAGTCAGTGAAGGGGCTTTCAAGGGAGCTTAGACGCTTCCAGACAGGACTGCTTCGCCACTATGCGGCAGGCATTTTGATAGGCCTGCTCGTGCTGATGAACCTATACTTCCTGATAGCTTAGGGCAGTGTGTGTGGATGGGGGAGTCCCCTCATAACTCTTCACTCTAATGCTCCCTTAGGTTATCTATGGCTACGGTAAGCAGGCTAACCTTACATGCAGGGTTCTCTTAAGTAATTAACTCTCCATTCTTTTCTTATAATCTTATTAAGATACTACTATGCAAATACATTTAAAGGCTCCGGCCAAGGTTAATCTCTTTCTGAGGATTGTCGGCAAGAGGGCTGACGGATACCACGATCTATTCTCGCTGATGCAGGCCATATCTCTCTACGATGAGATAACGCTTAGCGTCTCTGAGGGTGACTCTATAAGTGTTACGGTCTCAGGGAATGATGAAGTACCTGCCGGTGCGGGCAATATCTGCCATAAGGCGGCTCTGGGCGTGCTTACCTGTGCCGACGTAAAGCGCAGTGTTGAGATAGGTATTACCAAGCACATTCCCGTTGGCGGTGGCCTCGGAGGCGGTAGTTCTAATGCGGCTACGGTAATAATGGCCTTAAATGAAGCTATAGGTGGCGTCCTTACGCCAGAAGAGCTTGCAGGGATTGCCCTCGATTGCGGCTCTGACGTGCCGTTCTTCTTGCTTCGCGCGCCTGCTATAGCAAGGGGCAGGGGTGAGCTTTTAAATCCTGTGGTAGTGCCGAAGTACCATTACGTGCTCCTAAATCCCGGAATTGCCGTATCGACGGCCGAGGTTTACGGGGCTTTGGGTAGTTTTGACTTGACAAAAGAGGCCGAAGATAATATCCTTATACGTTTAGGAGAGTTGAAAGAGAGCTCCTTTTGCTCTAAGGACTCTGATGTAGAGAGCCTGCTCGTTAACGATTTAGAGGCCGTTGTATTTGACAAGTATCGTTTTATTGCCGAGCTTAAAGAATCTTTAATCGCCGAAGGTGCGGTTGGCGCATTGATGAGCGGCTCCGGTGCTACGGTCTTTGGAATATTCTCGGATAAGGCCAAGGCCGTTAAGGCCGCCGAGATACTCAGAGCGAAGTTGCCTGAAGGGACTTGGGTTGCGACCGCCGATGGGCTTTAAGTGTATTGGCTCTGGTGGTAGAAGATAAGAAGACAGCTTTGAATTTACTGAAAATTTAATTTGTCGGCACTTGTCATTATAATAAAATAAATAATTTTCACTATGCTTTATTGGGGCGTCGCCAAGTGGCAAGGCACGGGGTTTTGGTCTCCGCATTCGGAGGTTCGAGTCCTCCCGCCCCAGCCAAAACTTGCGGTCATAATCTAAAAACAATGCGTACTATATTTATAGAGAGGCAGATATTTCGTGGATAAGGTAAGGGTGTTTAGCGGTAACTCCAACCCGGGGCTTGTAGGTGAAATATGCGAGTACCTGGATATAGAACTCGGCAAGGCCGAGGTCAAGAGTTTTAGCGACGGTGAGATTTCGGTCGCTATAAAAGAGAGTGTCAGAGCCCTTGATATATATGTCGTGCAATCTATATGCACGCCTACGAATGACAATTTAATGGAATTGCTGATAATGCTCGATGCTTTAAAGCGGGCTTCAGCGAGCTGTATAACGGCTATAATCCCTTACTACGGATATGCGCGCCAGGATCGTAAGGTAGCACCTCGCACACCGATAACGGCAAAGCTCGTAGCCGATTTAATAGAAGTCGCCGGAGCTACGCGTGTTGTATGCGTAGACCTTCACGCAGGTCAGATTCAAGGCTTCTTCAATATACCGGTCGATAATATATACGCCGCACCGGTCTTATTGAACTACATTGAAGAGAACTTTAAGGATGAGATAGTCGTCGTATCTCCCGATGCGGGAGGCGTTGAAAGAGCGCGCGCCTTTGCAAAGCGCATTAAGGCCGGCCTTGCCATAGTCGATAAACGCAGGCCTGAGGCCAACGTATCAGAGGTCATGCACGTCATAGGCGACGTTAAGGGGAAGGTTGCGATACTCTTAGACGATATGGTGGATACGGCAGGCACTTTAACGCAGGCCGCCGAGGCACTTAAGAAAGAAGGCGCAAAGGAAGTCTACGGCTGCTGTACGCACGCCGTCTTATCCGGCCCCGCCATAGAGAGAATAGATAAGTCGTGCCTTAAGGAGTTGGTGGTTACCAACACTATTCCGGCAAACTTAGAGAAAACATCCGCTAAGGTTAAGTACCAATCCATAGCATCGCTACTTGGAGAGGGTATAAAGAGGATACATTACGGAGAGTCGGTAAGTTCGCTCTTCATTTAATAGAGCAGTCTTAATTATAAGGGAGGATTTAAGAAGATGGATGGTGTAAAGATATCGGCATGGCCAAGAGAAGAGCTCGGTAAAGGTTTTGCCGGCAGACTTCGTAAAGAGGGTTTCGTACCGGGCGTACTTTATGGCCCCGGCATAGAGGGAAGTATCTCACTTAAGTTTAAGAACATGGAGCTTGAGAAGGCCATACACGGCCATAGCGGATCCAACGTTCTATTGAACCTCGACATAGACGGCAAAGATTCAAAGACGGTTATGGTCAAGAGCCTTGTGCGCCATCCTGTCGCGGATACGCTCCAGCACGTTGATGTCATAAATGTTCGCATGGATAAGATAGTAACCGTAGATGTTCCGGTAAGCCTTACAGGTAAGTGCGTAGGTGTTACGCTTGGTGGTATCATTCAGCAGGAGTCGCGTACGATAGCCGTTGAGTGCCTGCCTGCCGACATACCCGATAACATTGAGATAGACACGACGAACCTGAATATCGGTGAGATAATACACGTCAGCGACGTCGTAGCCCCTAAGGGCATTAAGATAGTCGAGGACGGAAGCCATACCATCGTACTTATATCGGCTCCTGCTGCAGAGGAAGAAAAGACTGCCGAAGAGGCCGAGGCTGAGCTTGAAGAGAGCTTCAAGGATAAGAGCGAAGGCGCGGAAGATAAGGAAGGTAAGGAAGAAAAGAAGGATTAGTCTTCTTCTTAAGTATGATATTACGACAAAAGGCGGCGTAGCCGCCTTTTGTATAAATAATTAACTGGTCTATAAATAATTAATCCGGTCGCCGGAGTCTTAAGTAAGTTAGGGGGGAGTGGTCTCTTGATAGTCGTATTAGGACTTGGAAACCCCGGAGGAGAGTACGCCGATACCAGACATAACGTAGGCTTTATGGTCGTCGATAGGTTGGCGGCTGACTGCAATGTTAAGTTCTCTCGCCCAAGCGGCGGACTCGTAAGCACTAAGGCCGTCATAAGGTCTAAGGATGTCCTTATAGCCAAGCCCGTTACCTTCATGAATAAGAGCGGGGTAGGAGCAAAGAGAGCACTCGGTGAGGCGGGGATAGACCTTCGGCCTGACGGAGATTCAGGGTCGGAGGACGACCTTAAAGAGGTCTTGGATATATCAGATAAGGTCATAGTCGTCGTCGATGATTGCGACCTGCCCTTCGGTGCTATGCGCCTTAGGAAGGGTGGCGGAAGCGGCGGTCAAAAAGGTATAAAGTCCATAGTAGAATGGCTCGGTACAGATAAGTTTTCACGCCTCAGGATTGGAGTTGGGCGACCTGCCAAGTCAAGTGCCGACGGGCTTGCCGACTACGTCTTGAGTCCCTTTGATAAAGATGAAGAAGAGAGTTTGGAAGAAGAATTAAAGCGCGGCGTCTTAGCCATTGAGCGGTTCGTAGAGGAGGGCATAGAGGCGGCGATGAATACTTTTAATTAGAAGCACCGTTGGTGGTGAAAAAGGTTTGAAAAGTTATAAGCGATAGAGGTAGCCCTGTTATATCTTTAGGCGGGGAGTTTTAGTAAGCGAATCCGTAAACTTAAATAAATGAGATGAAACGTAACGAAAGGAGTAAGTGATAACGATGGAAGGAATGTTAAAGTTCGCGCCCATATTCGCAATAGGGGGCTTGATACTTGCGGCAATAATATATATATCTTTAAAGAGGCAGCCTCAGGGTAGTGGTACCATGCGTGAGATAGCCGAGATGATACACGAAGGCTCGATGGTATACCTTAAGAGGCAGTATAGGATACTTATCATCTTTGTTATACTCATAGCCGTACTTCTTGGAGTCTTCATAGGAATCGATACGTCGATAGCCTATATCGTCGGCGCTATAGCTTCGATGCTGGCCGGTTTCTTTGGTATGAAGGCGGCGACACGTGCAAACGTCAGAACGGCAGAAGCCGCTAACTTACACAAACCTTCTTCGGCAAAAGCACTTTCGGTTGCCTT
Organism: Deltaproteobacteria bacterium; assembly: GCA_030631875.1. Taxonomy (GTDB): domain Bacteria; phylum Desulfobacterota; class GWC2-55-46; order GWC2-55-46; family DRQE01; genus DAOVKH01. Next base: position 8,799 of record DAOVKH010000023.1, read on the forward strand.
CTTTGGTGGTTCGGTCATGGGCTTGTCGGTTGCGAGCCTCGGACTCCTTGGTGTTAGCGTACTTTATCTAATATACGGAAGCCCTGATACAGCCCACGTCATTACGGGCTTTGCCATGGGAGCTTCCACGATAGCATTCTTCGCGCGCGTTGGCGGAGGTATATACACAAAGACGGCCGATGTTGGTGCAGATCTTGTTGGTAAGATTGAAGCCGGCATTCCGGAAGATGATCCGAGAAACCCGGGTGTCATTGCCGATAACGTCGGCGATAACGTTGGAGACGTAGCGGGCCTTGGAGCAGATATCTTTGAGTCCTACGTTGGTTCCATGATAGCCACGATAGCCATAGCCGCGACGGCCGTTGCGGGTTCTACGGTAGGAATGCTCGGCACGAAGAGTGCCATGATGGGTCTTCCCATATACTTGGCCGTAGTTGGTCTCATTGCTTCTATTATCGGTATTGCCGGTATGAAGCTTCTTCAGAACACAGACCCTGCCTCGGCACTTCGTAATTCAACGATAGTCTCCTTGGTATTATTTCTGATATTTGGCTTCTTTACGGTAAAGGCACTCGGCATAGGCAGTGGCGTTTACATTGCCGTACTCTGTGGTGCTCTCGGCGGATTCGCCATAGGGCTCATAACCGAGTACTACACGGCGGCAAAGCCTGTAAGGCGTATTGCCGAAGCCAGTGAGACGGGCGCTGCGACTAACATCATAACGGGTCTTGCAGTTGGTCTCCAGAGCTGTGTGCTTCCGGTAATAACCATCTGTATCGTAATATTCGTATCTAACCACTATGCCGGTATCTATGGTATAGGTATAGCGGCGGTTGGTATGCTTGCTACAACAGGACTCATCATGAGTGTCGATGCTTACGGCCCGATAGCCGATAACGCAGGCGGCATAACCGAGATGAGTGCCCTTGGCGAAGACGTGCGTAAGATAACCGATAACCTTGATGCCATCGGCAACACGACGGCGGCCATAGGTAAGGGCTTTGCCATCGGTTCGGCGGCTTTGACGGCGTTGGCTATGTTCACGGCCTTTGCGCAGGTTATAAGTGCCGAGATGGGCACAGAGCTGATAATTAAGATAACTGAGCCGTTAGTTGTTATAGGGCTCTTTATAGGCGGTACGTTGCCGTTCTTCATCGGCGCGCTTACCATGACGAGTGTCGGTAAGGCCGCAATGAAGATGGTAACAGAGATAAGAAGGCAGTTCAGGGATATCCCGGGACTCCTCGAGGGTAAGAAGGGCGTAAAGCCTGATGTTAACAAATGTATCGATATCAGTACCTCGGCCGCATTGACCGAGATGATAATCCCTGGTATCGTGGCCGTCTCCTCACCGGTACTCGTTGGTTTCCTCCTCGGCCCTATGGCTCTTGGCGGAATGCTTGCCGGAGCAACGGTAGCGGGCGTACTCTTAGCCCTCATGATGGCCAATGCCGGTGGAGCGTGGGATAACGCTAAGAAGTATGTCGAGGGTGGTAAGCATGGTGGTAAGGGTTCTGATGCCCATACGGCCGCAGTCGTCGGAGATACGGTTGGAGATCCCTTCAAGGATACTTCAGGCCCTGCGATGAACATACTCATAAAGCTCATGAGTATCGTAGCACTCGTAATAGCTCCGCTTATCGTTTAATAAGAGGCGGCTTTATATAATTAATCATAAGGGTCGGCCTTTGAGTACGCAAAAGAGGTCGGCCCTTATTCATTTAAGGAGAATATAAGATGGGTTTCAATTGCGGTATAGTAGGGTTGCCTAATGTCGGTAAGTCGACGATATTCAATGCCATGACAGCGGCTAAGGCCACGGCCTCGAATTATCCCTTCTGCACGATAGAGCCGAATGTGGGGATGGTTATGGTAAGAGACGAGCGTTTAACGAAGATTGCCGAGCTCGTTAAGCCCGAGAAGATTCTGCCCACGGCCGTTGAGTTTGTCGATATCGCCGGGCTCGTTAGAGGGGCAAGCTCAGGCGAGGGGTTGGGTAATAAGTTCCTTGGCCATATCAGAAGCGTCGATACGATAGTGCATATCGTAAGGTGCTTTGTCGACGATAACGTAACGCACGTAGATGGCAGGGTAGACCCGAAGAGCGATATTGAGACTATAAATACGGAGCTTCTTATAGCCGACCTTGAGGCCATAGACAGGCGCATCCCTAAGACCGAGAAGACATCTAAGAGTCCTACCGCCGAGGGTAAGGCGGCAAAGGTAGAGCTTGAGGCACTCCTTGCGGTAAAGGCTCACCTTGGCGACGGTCTGCCGGCAAGGCTACTCGACGTGGAAGTGCTGGAGGCTTTAAGCGAGCTAAACCTCCTTACGGCAAAGCCCGTCATATATGTTGCAAATGTCGGTGAGGACGAGATTCTTAGCGGCTCCGATGGCTCACGCGAGGTCGAGGAGTTCGCAAAGGCCGAGTCCGCGGGCTTTGTTATGATTTGCGGCGGTATTGAGGCAGAGCTGGCCGAGCTGGAAGAGGCCGAGCGAGTAGTATTCTTAGAGGATATGGGTATAAAAGAGTCCGGCATAGACCTCTTGGCCTTTGAGGCACATAAGCTCCTTGGGCTTATCACCTACTTTACGGCAGGAGTGAAAGAGGTCAGGGCGTGGACGGTACGGGGCGGTGCTATGGCTCCGGAGGCCGCAGGCGTTATCCATACGGACTTTGAGAAGGGATTCATAAAGGCCGAGGTCATGGGCTACGACGACTACATTGAGTGTGGCTCTGAAGCGGCCTGTAAGGAACGGGGCTTACTGCGCATAGAGGGTAAGGAATATACCGTCAAGGACGGCGACATAATGCACTTTAGGTTTGCCAATTAAGCCGTGACCGGCTAATAGGGGCGGTCAATTGCTAAACCACAAAAGTGCGGTACAATCATAGATTGGGCATGGGAGATTAAATATGAATGTAGCACGAGGTATGAGACGAGTCCGTATTGCTATCACAATAATCACTATACCTATAATTGTCTTGGGGGTATTGATTACTTACATAGCATCTGTGGACATTAAAAGTAGTAATGGTGCCTTAACCCTACCTGGAGGCCCAGAAGTTTTTGAATCTTATTCGGACGGAACAGTTAGAGCTCTTTCACCAGAAGATGCACGGGAGAGCATACTGTATGCACTCAAACTATCACGGAAGATGAGAAATCTTGGCATTATCCTTCTTGGACTGTCAGCGGGATTGTGGGGATTTTATTGGATTATTGCCGGGTTTAGTTCAAAGAAGCAGCCCAATCAATCACTGGAGTAAGGACTTGCTAACACCGTATTTAAATCGAAGAGTTTTGCTTTTTATAAAGGTTTTCTAATTTGAGAGGTTTCGGCCTTCAAGCCGTAAATCCTTCAGTTCAAATTGCTACTTTAACGCTAAATCTGTTTACAGCCGCCCTGTTATAGTGTTATTTTCTACTTATGAAGAAGGGCGATATAAAGAGAAAGCACCATCAACGGCAGTCCCCTGCTAAGCCAATGCTTAGGCGCGCAGGGTCTGTAGTTATATTTATATTCTTTACCCTCCTGATATTGTCTTCCCTTACATATTCACGTAACACTCTCTGGTCTTCGGAGACGATTATATGGGCAGATACCGTAGAGCATAGCCCCATGAAGCCGAGACCTTTGAGTAGCCTCGGTTATGCCTACTTTACCGAAGGTCGATTTGAGAGAGCCTTCAAAGAGTATCGGCGTGCCTTGAAGATAGACCCATCATACGCTGGCGCGAGGGTTAATATAGCCTCGTCTCTATACAGGCTCGGACGTTTCGAAGAGGCCATGGCCGAGGCGAGTGAGGCTCTGATATTGATACCAGATTCGGCCTCATTATACGTACACCTTGGCCTTTCGCAGATGGCACTTGGGCATTACTCTGAGGCCGTAAGCTCACTCGAAGATGCCGTTGCCATTGAGCCGCGCCAAGCAGAGTTTAGAGTCAACCTTGGGCGTGCCTACGTTAAGGCCTCTCGTACCGACGAGGCGATAGCGAGTTACCTTCGGGCAATAGAGATTGAGCCGAGAGTATACCTTGCGCACAATAACCTTGCCAATATTTATCTGAGTATAGGCAGGACGGCCGAGGCCGTGGAGGGCTACAATAGAGCCATTCAGCTTCGCCCCGACTTCCTTGACGGCTATATTAATTTGGCTATAGCATACCTTAAAACAGGACGTAGAGTTGATGCCAAAAGGGAGATATCTATAGC
>DAOVKH010000009.1 GCA_030631875.1 Deltaproteobacteria bacterium
GGATGTCGGTATAGTTGTCGATAGCGTCGATAATGTCCTAAATCTTAAAGAAGGTGAGCTTAAACCACCGCCGAGCGTTACAACGGCCATAGAGATTGAGTACCTCTCAGGAGTAATATGGGATAATGACGAGCTTGTCATGCTCCTTGATATGGATAAGGTACTTTCGGGTAAGGAAAAGATTACGCTCGCCGAGGTAGGCGCGGGCAAAGAAAAGCCGGGTGAAGAAAAAACAGACGAAGAAAAAACAGCGTTGTAGGGGAGGAATGCCTGTAGTGGAGCTTACGATAGAGTGTCCTGAGTGTGGTGCTAAGTTTAGCGTAGATAGCGATAAGATGCCGCCTGTAGGGGCAAAGATGAAGTGCTCTGTCTGCGAACATATATTCGTTAACGAGACCTCTGTTGAATCGGTCTCAGTTGCTAAGGGTTCAAGCGACAGGTATACAGTACTTGTGGCCGACGACAGCCCTGACGTATGCGACGTTATAGAGGGAGTATTCCGAGGCAAGAACGTGGATGTCGTTAAGGCATACGATGGTGCCGAAGCACTTGCCAAGGCCGAAGATCTATTGCCGCACGTAGCGATACTCGACGTAGCACTCTCAAAGCTCTACGGCTTTGAGGTCTGTCTGAATATAAAGGCGCATGAGGATATGCAACACACGAAGGTTATCTTATTGCCTTCGCTATACGACAAGACAAGGTATAAGAGAAACCCAGTATCCCTTCATGGAGCCGACGACTACATAGAGAGGCATCACATTGAGACCGAGCTTGTAGGTAAGATAGACCACCTCCTTGGCCCAGGCTCTATAGTTGACGAAGTGCCAGAGAGCGTTAGCGGCGAAGCCTCTGCCGCAGCTCCTGTGGAGAGCGTGCCCTCCAAGGAAGAGATTGCCGAGAAGCTCGGAGCATTGCCCACGCCTGTTGATTCAGATGATGACTCTTCAAAGGAGAAGGCACGCAAGCTCGCAAGGATAATAGTCTCGGATATAGCCCTCTATAGCAGTGAAGAGGTAGATGCCGGTATTAGAAATGGGAACTTCTACGACACCCTGAAAGAAGATATCAAGGACGGTATAAGGTTCTTTAGAAAACGTTTTCCTTCGCCTGACGTGCCCGTTGAGCTTTACTTAAAGGAAGCCTTTGAAGAGTTCCGCATAAAGAGAACAAACGAGCTGAAAGGCGACGGATAATATATACCGGAAAGATAGTAGCCATACTTAATCTATGAACGATATGAGCGGGAAAATTTCAGATACTCCGGATAACGGCGACGAGCAGTCACGCATATCTGTCGTCGAGGCAATGCGCGGCGATAGCGGAACCGATGCTATGGAGCGCCTTGTCGTAGCCATGGGGGACACGAGCTGGAGGGTGCGCAAGACGGCGACCGACGTATTGCAGGGCTTTGTCCGTGAGGGGAGGTTCGTACCACTTCTCATAAACGCGCTACGCAATGGCGATAACGCCGGACTCCGTAACTCTGCCGTAGAGATGCTCGTTAAGGTTGGCGCAAGAGCCGTACCGGCTCTCACAGAAGCCGCCGTAGACTATGACGAGGATATAAGAAAGTTCGCCGTCGATATACTCGGTGATATAGGAGATGATGAGTCCTTAGATGCTTTGATCTTAGCCCTGAAGGACGATGATGTGAACGTACGTTCTTCTGCCGCCGAAGCTCTCGGAAAGGTCGGGGGTAGTATGGCCGTAGAGGCACTTCTCTCAGCACTTGCCATAGAAGACCTTTGGTTACGTTTTGCCGTAATGGAGGCTCTCGGTAAGGTTGGTTCAAGTGTTCCGCTCAAGCCCTTTATAGAATTTCTCGACAATAACTTCTTAAAGAAACCTGCGATAGAGGCCTTGGGTGGCTGTGACGACCCGGAGGCTGTAAGCTACCTTGTTAATGCCCTCAGTGACGAGAAGGAGGCCAATAGAGCCGCCGCCGTTGAGAGTCTTATGCGTTTATATGAGTCCTTTTCGGATGACAAGAAGAAAGAGTTTGGCCGTAAACTCTCGGACTCTGTCGATGTCGAGTTATTAAAAGAGTTATTAACCACAAAGTCCAAGACCGTTAAGCGCGGAGTCATCGTCTTTATCGGTATGCTCGATAAGGTGGACGGAGCCTCTATAATAATTCCATTTGCCGAAGATGAATCGTTGCGTGATGTTATCACTACGGCTCTACTGGCTATGGGGGAGCGTGGCGGGTTGGATTCATTGATAAGTGCTATGCCGGGCAGTGGTGATGTGGTCAGAGCCTATATATCGTCACTCCTTGGAGAGTTCGATGATATTAAAGTAGTACCCATACTCGTCAAGTCATTGACCGATCATTACGGACACGTCAGGCGTTCGGCTCTTCTAAGTCTTGGCCGACTTGACGCTGTTGAGTCTGTTGAATTGATGGTTCCTCTTATAGCCGACGAATTCGTAGATGTCGCCGATGGTGCTGTCGAGGCGTTGGCGCAGATAGGTGTTAAGCATTCCGATAAGGTACTTCCGATACTCTCCAGAGCCGTGAAGGCCGATAGTGCGGTTGTTAGAAGGAATATCACGAGAGTCTTTGGCGCAATCGGAATTAGTGAGGTATTGCCGATGGTAGTCGACTCGCTTAAGGATGAAGACTCAGGGGTTCGTCAAGCGGCCGTAGTTGCCCTCGGAAGGCTTGGTTGTAGCGAGAGTGCCGAGTACTTGGCTTTAACACTTACGGATGAGGATTCCAAGGTGAGGCTTGCCGCCGTTCACGCTCTATCGGGGTTTGAAGGTTCTGAACGCGAGAGCTTCCTTATGCTTGCCGCCAAGGACGACGACCTATGGGTTCGTTGCGCGGCCTTTAAGGGGCTTGGCGTATTGAATACGAAACCCGCGATAGATGCTCTGGCTATAGGAGTAACCGAGGAGTCGGGCGTTGTCTCTATCGTCATCATAGATGCTCTCTATGAGGCCATGGGAGATAAGGCCGTTGAGTATATTAAAGAGGGTTTGCACCATAAAGACCCGAAGGTCGTAAAGGCGGTAAAGGCAAAGCTCTACAGGATAGGGTGATACTCACCAAGGTTGTTCTTACAGGATTACGGATAGTCGCTTGATATTTGCAGACGAAAATATACCTCTCATGGAAGACTCTGAGTTTGAAGACTTAAGAGATTTTATCTATGAGTATTGCGGACTCTTCTTTGAAGACGATAAGCGTTATATATTGCAAAAAAGGCTTTCAAGAAGGATAGCCGTTCACCAATTGCAAAGCTTCAGAGATTACCTCTTGTACCTGCAATTCGATCCTAATAAAGAAGAAGAGTTATCTGAGTTGGCCGATCTGCTTACGATCAATGAGACGTACTTTTTTAGGGAAGATTATCAGCTAAAGGCCTTTATAGACGAGATAGTTCCTGAAATACTGGTGAGAAAGAAGGATAAGGTCTTAAGGGTCTGGAGTGCCGGATGCTCTACAGGCGAAGAGCCCTATACCATAGCCATGCTCCTGCACCGCGCATTGGATAATATGGGAGTGGGTATGGATAAGTGGCGTATAGAGATACTCGGAAGCGATATCAGTCAAAGAGTGCTCGGCGTTGCCAGAAGGGGCGTATACGGCGATACATCATTTAGGGCGATGAATGAGGATTACATGCCTTACTTCGAAGAATCCGGTGACGGCAAGAAGAGAGCCGTAGAAGAGATTCGTCAGATGGTGACCTTTTCTAATATAAATTTGCTCGACAAGACGAAGATGGAATTTGTAAAATCCATGGACGTGATATTTTGCCGAAATGTAATAATATACTTTGATAATAAGGCTAAGCGTAAGGTCATAGAATCTTTCTATGACAAGCTAAGTGATAAAGGGTATCTCTTGCTCGGACACTCAGAGTCTTTGATGAATATATCTGCCGCCTTTGAGCTGAAGCACCTTAAAAACGACATGGTCTACCAGAGACCTTCAAGTAAAGACGTGAAAGCATCATGACGGGTAATATCAAAGAAGAAGGCGGCCGTGTAAGGGTCTTGGTCGTAGATGACTCTGCCTACAACAGAAAGACTATATCGGATATGATAGAGTCTTCGGACCTTATAGAGGTCGTAGGTACTGCAGTTGATGGAGAGGACGCCATAAAGCGTGCGACCGAGCTTAAGCCCGACGTCATTACACTTGACCTTGAGATGCCGCGCATGGACGGCTTTACCTTCTTAAGAATAATGATGAGCAACTTTCCGACTCCGACACTCGTCATAAGTTCGCGCGATGAGGATGACTGCGTCTTTAAGGCCTTGGAGCTTGGTGCGGCGGATTTTATAGGCAAGCCCACGCACCACGCCTCAGAGGAGTTACTCCATATACGCGATGAGCTGGTGGAGAAGCTCCTCTCGGTCAGATCTATGAATATCGGTGTCGTCGGCGCTCTGGCAAAGGTTCAGGGGTTAAGGGAAAGACCCCTCGTTGAAGAAGAGGTAGTTGATGCGACAAGTGACGGCTACCCTATGGTAGCGATAGGTTCTTCTACCGGTGGCCCGGCCGCCGTGCAGGTATTACTTGCCGGCCTCCCCGGAGACTTAAACGCCGCGGTCGCGATATCACAGCACATGCCGGCAGGCTTTACGCGTTCGTTCTCAGAGAGGTTGAATAAGTACTCTTCTCTTACCGTAATCGAGGCCAAGGACGGCTCAGTAGTTCGCCCGGGGAGCGTGTTGGTAGCACCCGGAGGTTATAACTTAAGCTTTGAGAGGCGTGATTCCTCTACCATCGTAGCTCGTGTTGAACTGGCCAAGGATGATAAATTTATTCCTTCGGTCGATATGATGTTTAGATCCGCTTCAAAGATATTCGGTAGCGCGTGCTTAGGTGTCGTGCTTACCGGCATGGGCAGTGACGGCAAAGTAGGCGTTCGGGCCATAAAGGATAGCGGCGGTTACGTCATCGCTCAGTCCGAGGAGACCTCCGTTATATTCGGTATGCCCAGAGAGGCTATCGCGACGGGTGTCGTAGATAAGGTCTTGCCGCTTGAGGAGATAGCCGCTAAGATATCTTATCGCTGTGCCCTGTTGGGTTCTGCAAAATAAAATAGCCAAGACGTAAGCGTGGCGTGTTAAAATTATATGAGTATAATATTGATATTTGAAAAGGTGAAGAAGATATGATCCAAGAGATGTCATTTCACGGTAAGGTCAATGATAGAGTAGAGTTCTATACTACCGTAGCCGGTCACGGTCTGATGCACAGACACTTCTACGACTCTTCAGAGGACGGCGGAGACAGGTTCTTCTATGCCGGCAACGAGTTCTTAATTAAGCCCGACGGCATACGCCATAAAGGTAATGGTGGAAGTTTCTGTAAGTATATGTTCGGTGTCGATCAGCCGCTAAAGGACCTTATCCGTAAAGACGTAAGAAACCGCCTTGCTATGTATGGCGTTCAGTTTGAAGAGTCTAAGGGAATAGTCTTTACCGGTAAGACGGACGGCACCATTGACTATGAACGGGTCTTTAGGGACGGTAACGCCGTAACCAATTACTACTTCTTCCTAAGTGTCGATATCAAAGGCGACATCTCTCAGAAGCAGGAGAATATACTTAAGTTTGTCGGTAAGACCCTTAAGTACACTTCAGCCATGAGCAGAGATGACGATAACGCGCTTATAGCCGAATTGAGTGCCGACCTCGACGGATATAACCCCGTACTCTTCATATTTAAACTCGTAGAGGTCTACAATAAACGGTACTACGAACTCTTTAATGAACTCTACAGCGACGGGCGCGAGATAAACGAAGACGACGAACGTGTGCTTAAGTCTCTTGCCGAAGAGTTTGGTATAGACCAGTACCAGCAGGAACGCATAAAGATAGATGTTATATATAACCACGCAGAGAACAAACGAGTGGTCGATGAGTATAAGGATATCTTGATATCCTTTGAGGGGCTTGAGGAGATAGACCAAAAGGACATAGCCTCGCTCAACAGACTCCGCGCCCTTGCCATAAAGAATAATATTCCGCACTTCCTATTTGATCTCCTCGACGAGGTCTTACTCAAAGATAAGACACTTTTGCAGGAAGACGAGCCTGAATATATAAAGGAGTCGAGGATGCTCCTCGAAGGTCTCTTTATGATGGAGGGTGGGCTTGATGCCGTAATGAGTAAAGAAGATATCGTTAAGCTCCTGAGGAATAAGAAGTTTGCCATGGACAATAGGGATCAATCCTTTGACGGACTCCTGCTCGATGCCGGGCGCATCTGTGATGAGAACTTCAATAAAGGCGATGATATGGCACTCGAGAGGTTCAGTGAACTCATTACCTACTTCGACAGGTTTGATACGACCTCTTCGATGATAAACCATATTGCATTTATGGAAGAGGATGTCTCGGTGGAGAAGTTGAGAAGCCTTACCGGCAATAAAGAGGCATTTGAATCTATTGAAAAAGGTGTCTACGATAAGTTTTTTATAAGAGATCTATTGCGTGATAAGTATCTGACAAGTGCCGGCAGAAGAAAGATAAACGCTTTAAAGAAGGGGCTTGAGGATGTTGAGGCCGGGTATAGCTCTCTAAACGATTTGAAGCAGGATATATCAAGGCTCAATATAGAAGAGAAGATGTTCCAGATACTTTACAGGACAACAAAGGACAGACTTAAGGAGATTCCGGGCTTCATGGAGGTGCGTGACCGCCAGGACGACTTCTTGAAAGAGGTACTCAAGAGTCTCTTAAAGAATAGCCCTGTTAATAAGATACCTAAAAACGTCATGAAGAAGCTCTTTACGACACTTAAGATGGAGATATTCTATATAAACGACGTATTACCTAAGATTATTCAGAGCGGAAACCTTACCGATAGGGAGGATTTTATCGTCAATAGCGGCTTTGACAGGTTCTTCATAGAGGATGTGGAACGTCTGTTCTTAGAGCGAAGCGGCCTGCCTGAAGAGACCGTGAATTGGTTTAAAGAACTCATAGAGGTCGAAGCCGTAGCCGAATCCGAGATGGAAGCCCTTTGATATAGAAGGTGAGGGGAATGGTTAAGAACAACTCTTTCTTAAATACTCTGCCAAAGGTTATTTTTAACCCAAAGGACTTGTAGTCCCTTGTTTTTTATGCTAAAATTCAAAATATTTAGATAATTGATATAGATAACCGGAGGGAGTTTTGGGGGTATAGATATGACAGAAAATGACGAACAAAACAGAGGCGAAGAGATACTCAATATCCTGCAGAAGGGGACGGAGTTTACCAACGAGATACTCAAAGAAAACGAGCGGTTACGTTTTAGGGTAGCTCAGCTGGAAGAGGCCAATTCAGCCTTTGCAGAAACTACGGACGACGAGGCCTTAAAGGCTGAGTTCTCAAAGCTTCGTGAGAAGCTCGATCTTCTGGCAGATGAAAAGTCCAAGCTACTCGATAAGTATAATGCCGTCGAGGAAGAGAACAAGGACTTTGTCAACAGGTACATTGAGATAGAAAACGAGAACAATGTTCTGGCCAACCTTTACGTTTCGAGCTATCAACTGCACTCGACACTCGACTTTGAGGAAGTGCTTCGCGTAATACTTGAGATAGTCATAAATCTTGTCGGTGCCGAGGAGTTCTCCATATACCTTCTCGACGAGAAGACCCATAAACTTACGGCCGTTGCGGCCGAAGGTCTCGATGAGACTACATTGCCGGTTATTGATATCGGTGAGGGCGTTATAGGCGGGTCTGTAAAGGATGGCGATAACTACTTTGCCCAGTCCTTGGTGGTCGGCGAGACGGCGAATTACCTAAGTCCTCTGGTCTCCATACCCATGAAGATAAAAGAACGCGTTATAGGCACGATAGTCATATATAAGCTCTTACAGCAAAAGGAAGAGTTTACAAACCTTGACCATGAGCTATTTACGCTACTGGCCGGCCATACGGCAACGGCGATATTCAGCTCCAAGCTCTACTCCGAGAGCGAGAGAAAGCTCTCCACCATGCAGGGCTTCATAAACCTCATGACCAATAAGTAGTTTTTCGGGCACTGCGGGGCGGTAAAAGATAGCCTTGACGGAGTTTTGATGCTGAGTGATTAGGGACGGGTAAGTATTCGTAATTCGAGCCACATAGGCCTTATAAGTAAGACAGATAACATATGCTAAAAGAGTCTATACTCAGATATAAAGAAAAGGGCTTTAAATTAACGCCGCAGAGGATTGCGATATTCGAGTACTTAGATGGTAATACCAGCCATCCGAGTGCCGAAGATATCTACAAGGGCGTTAAGGAGAAGTACCCGACGATATCATTTGCAACGGTATACAATACCATCCAGGCCTTACGTGACAAGGGAGAGGTTCTGGAGCTTATGATAGACTCCAAGAGGCGTCACTATGACCCTAACGTCTCGCCGCACCACCATACGATATGTATGAAGTGCAATAAGATAGGTGATATGTTCTTTGATTTCGCCGAGAAGGTTGTGCTTAGAGATGAGCACCTAAGCGGCTTTGAGGTACTTTCGAGTCAGATAAATTTTTACGGAACCTGCGGGGACTGTCTATAAAAAATTGAGAGGGGCGTTACATTGAAAGTTCTTATAGTAGAAGATTCGCCAACCATGCGGCAGTTGATAGGCTTCACCCTTAAGCGTATCAGGGGTATAGAGATAGTAGAGGCCAACGACGGTGTGGACGGGCTTAAGAAGATCTCGGCCGATAAATTCGACTTGATACTTACGGATATTAATATGCCGATAATGGACGGCATAAAACTCGTTAGTCTCATAAGGCAGGATCCTAATAACAAGGAAGTTCCCATTGTCGTAATCACTACCGAGGGCGGGCAGGAAGATAAAGACAGAGCCATGGCTCTTGGTGCTAATTCCTATATAACAAAACCCATACATTCGGTGAGCTTATTGGATACGGCCAAGAAGTTGCTGAAGCTGGCCTGATCCGGATTGTCTCTACCCGTAGAGAAGGCAGGCTTTTCTTCACAAGCCGGTCTTCATTTGGTTTAAAGTTTTTTTAAAAAAGATAAGTCTGTATTTAATATTAGCTGCACTCGAAATTAAGCGGAAAGGTATTCTTTAATGAGATCGATACTCGTAGTTGATGATGACGTCAGGCACGATAAGATGATGAGCTTTCTTCTAATATCAAAGGGCTTTGAGGTCGAGTACGCCCTATCCGGAAAAGAAGCACTTGAAAAACTTAAGAATGGAACGATAGTGCCTCCGAATCTAATACTCCTCGATATAATGATGCCCCAGATGGACGGGATGGAGACTCTTGCGGAGCTTAAGAGAGACGATGCCTTAAAGGCCATACCTGTCATAATGCTGACGGCTGTGGCGGATCCCGAGAAAAAGGAGAAGGTTTTATCCATAGGGGCAGATGATTATATCTCAAAGCCTTTCAGCCCTTCTAACCTGATAGAAAGAATCAATAAAGTCCTTGGTTAAGCGAATAGGGGTAAGGTATGTTTGAGCGTATATCTGCCAATAGTCTTTTATTGCAGACTCTGATATTAATTATAGGCTTGCTCGTCCTTCTATTTACGCGGGTCTTTATTGAGATAGTCTTAGTTGATACGATACTTATAGCTATCCTCTTTGCAGTTGTAATATCATCGTTTTATATTCAACGCCTGCGCGCGCAACGTGCGATAGATAAGGCCTCTATTTCCGTTGGTGACGCCGTATATGCGGAAAAACTCGGAACCAACATTAACCGTGCCGATGAAGTCTTAGCGGCTCTGGTAGGCGACATGGTTGTCTCTGTAAGAGGGCTTGTAATGCCTCTTGACAGCATAGTTAAATATACCCGCACTATCGCATCAAAATCCCAACAGATTTCCCTTGGCACAGACGCGCAGTCCTTCTCTCTCCATGAGACGGCGACCTCCATAGAGGGTATATCTGAATCCATCAGGAAGCTCGTAGACAGGGTCGAAAGACTCCATCCCAACGTCGAAAAGGCCACCTCTTCCATACTTGAGATGGTCGATTCAAATAAGAAGATAAGCTACTCCACCCAGGAATTGCTGTCGAGTGTCAGGGACGTATCAGATAATATTGACGGCATGGTGACCTCTGTTGCCGGTATGCGCAAGAACTTTGGGGAGTTAAGCGAGTCTTCAAAGACCACTTCGGACGCGGTGGAGCGGATAGATGCTTCTATAAAGGAGATAGAGAGTAACGCCAGGGATTCATTTGAACTCTCAGAGCTTGTTCATAAGGACGCAGAGCTTGGTGTCGCGGCGACCGACAAGACTATAGATGGCATGAAGCGCATTAAGGAGATAGTCGTTGAGTCGGCCGGCGTTGTACAGCGTCTCGGTGAAAAGTCCGGCGAGGTCGGCGATATAATCAATGTTATAAATGAGATTACCGACAGGACAAACTTACTTGCCTTAAATGCCTCTATCATCGCCGCGCAGGCCGGTGAAGAGGGTATGGCGTTTGCCGTTGTAGCCGATGAGATAAAGAGGCTTGCCGAGCAGACGGCACAATCCACGGTAGAGATATCGGATCTTATAAGAGGTATACAATCGATGGTTGAGGATGTCGTGCAGGCAACCGAGATGGGTACGTGGAGTGCCGAGGAAGGCGTGCAGGTCTCAAAGGAGGCCGGCGAGGCACTAAGGAAGATACTCGACAGTACGGCTAAGTCTTCTGAGATGTCCAAGCACATTGCAAGCTCTACCGAGGAGCAGTCAATGGAGGCAAGGATGGTCTTAAAGGCCATAGGTGAAGAGGTTAGATTCATCCAGAGTGTTTCAAAGGCTATGGACGGCCATGCCGAACAAAGCAATAAGGTGCGTAGTGTTACTAAGCGCATGTTGGCGATTACCCAAGACGTTACAGCCGCCAATATGGAGCAGGAGAAGGCAAACGCATACGTAACCAAGGTAATAGAGGATGTTAAGTCCATGGTCGAGCAGATGTTTGAGATAGCCAGAGACCAGAGGAGTGATAGCGAACAGATACTTCAGGCTATAGAAATAATAGAGTACATCTCTACTGAAAACATTAAGGCGATAAAGGATCTCGCCGAGGGTACCGACGAACTTAAGGAAAAGATAGAAGATTTTGACTCAGGTTTCCAAAATATAGGATTTAAGTGATATACTTACTTTAATAGGGCAAGGTATGAATCACTTACATAAGTGTATAATTTAATAAAAACTTGGAGGATGTATGGGGCTTCGTGATGTTATAAATAATCTTCACAGCGACAATGAGTTTAAGAGAAGGGATGCGTGCCGTGAACTCGCCGATATAGGGGCCGAGGAGGGGATTCAGCCCTTGATAAATGCCTTTGGCGATGATAGCTGGCTCGTACGCGAATCTGCCGTAGAGGCTCTTATAAAGATAGGCGGCGAGAGGAAGATGCCGCTCCTTATAAGTGTTCTCAAGGATGAGGATGCCAGGGTTAGAAGCTCTGCCGTAGAGATACTCACAGGGCTCGGCGAGAAGGTTCTGCCAACTGTATTTGAGGCACTCCACAATGATGAGGAGAATATAGTCAGGTATGCGGCCGACGTCCTCGGCGATATCGGTGATAAGAAGTCCGTCGATAACCTCTTGAAGGCCTTAGAGCATCCATCGGAGGATGTCCTGTACTATGTAATTCAGGCTCTCGGTAAGATTGGCGACGTGAAGGCCGTTGAGCCGCTACTTGGATTCCTCGACCGTGATATGTGGATACAGAGTGCTACCGTAGAGGCTCTTGGCCTGATTGGTGACGACCGCGCAGCACCTCGTTTGATAGAGTTGTTGGCGACCGATACCTTCATCAAGGCTCAGGTGGCAGAGGCCGTAAGCAGAGTCTCTGATTCTTCGGCCATACCGGCACTGATGAGTTCGCTCGGCAATGAGAACGAAGAGCTTAATAATTCTGTCATAAAGGCAATCGTAACTATAAAGAGCAGAATGACTCCACCTTATGATATTCCTGCAGATTATGAGGTAAATAAGGACGTAGTCATATCGGCGTGTCTGACGGCGTTGACCTCAGGCAAGGCTGATGTTGCCAAGGCCGCGGCTATAGTGCTTGGCTGGCTTAAGGCTGAGGCGGCACTTGCGCCACTTGCGGAGAAACTCTCCGATGAGGATGAGGCTTTAAGCACTACGGCAAAGAGTGCCATAGTTGAGATAGGTAAGGCGGCGGTTCCAAAGCTCTCGAACCTCTTAACGATACCTTATAAGCGTGCCAGACTCCTCTCCATAGAGGCTATCGGAGATATAGGAGATAAGCAGGGTGGTGAAGATACACTCATACCTTTGCTCTTGGAGGAAGATGATGATTTAAGGCGTGCCGCAGTCTTGGCCGTCGGTAAGCTTAAGATAGAGAGTGCCCTGGATTCTTTGCTCGGTCTATTGGACGACCCTTCTGATTCGGTAAGGCAGGCCGTTGTTCAGTCGCTTGGTACTTACGATAAGAGTGACCATATATTCGAAAAACTCGTCGATAACTTAAGGTCGGTCTCTCCGGCACTGAGGAAGTCTTCGGCTGAGGTTATGGGGCTGGTGGGCGAGAGTAGAGGTATAGGTTACTTGGAGGGGCTACTGAAGGACCCCGATAGCGGCGTTAAGCAGACGGCGGTATTCGCACTCGCTAAGATAGAGGATATAAAGATAGGTTCTTTGCCGGTTATGCTCCTTGGCAGTGATGACCCTGTGCTCAGAAAGTCCGCCAGTATCGTCATGGGCGAGCTTAAAGATAAGCGTGCCGTTGAGCCGTTATCGCTCACACTATTGAAGGATGAGAATATGTGGGTCAGGTATCACGCGGCCGTATCACTTGGAAGTATCGGTGACGAACGTGCCGTCGAACCACTCTTGAGTTCCTTAAAGGATTCTGTCGGAGCGGTGAAGGTTGCTTCCATGAGGGCACTCGGTCTCTTGAAGATAACTACCGGTGAAGTTCTCGATGCCTTGATCTCGCTTATAGAAGATGTAGATGACGACGTCAGGCGCGCCCTTGCCGAAGAGTTGGCCTTCTTTGAAGATAAAAAGTCTGTAGAGGCTTTAAGTCAGATGATAGAGGACTCCTCATGGCAGGTTAGAGAGGCGGCCGTATTGTCTATAGGCAAGGTAGGTGGCAAGGCCTCTATTAAATGTGTAGAGACTTTGATAGACGATGAAAATCAGTTTGTACGGGAGGCCGCGGAGAAGGTTCTCTCTTCTCTTAAGGAATAATGTTCGATAAATCTAATGATATAGAGCTTAAAGATTTTCTTTTGATAAGGGATCTTATAGAGGCAAGGTCAGGTATTCGCGTAAGAGATTCGAGGAAGGATTACCTCGGTTACAGGGTGCGGGAGCGCATGAGCGCTACCGGCATAGTTGACTTTGAGGAGTATTACTTCTTCTTAAAGTACAGTTCCGGCGATGCCGGTGAGTTTCAATTACTCATGAACCTCGTTACCGTTCAGGAGACCTGTTTTTACAGAAATACGGATCAGCTCAGGAGCTTTCAGGATATAATCCTCAGGGGGATTGTAGATAGAAAGAAGGCCGAGGGCAGTAACCATATTAAGGTCTGGAGTGCGGCGTCTTCCACCGGTGAAGAGGCTCTGACACTGGCGATGATAATCAACGAAACGCTGGATTTTCCAAATGCCTGGCGGGTAGAGATACTCGGAACCGACATATCCACACGGGCCGTTGATCTCTGCAGAAAAGGCATCTATCCCAAGGAGCGTTTCGACAACCTTCCCAAGGATAAGTTGGCAAAGTACTTTGATGTTGTAGAAGGCGGCTATAGGGCAAAGCGTATACTCAGCGATATGATAAGCTTTGAACACTTTAATCTGATCAAGGATATTGACTCTGTAAGGGTGCCGCGCCTTAAGAATATGGACGTAATCTTCTGTAGGAATGTTTTTATATATTTTCCACAGGAGACGCAGCAGGCTATAGCTTCAAAGTTTTTGGAACTTCTCGTTCCCGAGGGGCATCTCCTTCTCGGTAATGCCGAGAGCGTGGATATACGTAAAGTTCCATTTATCATGACATTTTTACCGGGGGGAATGATATACCAGAAGGTATAATTTAAATATTTTCTGCTATAATTTTTATGTGTAGCGGAGATATACTATTAGGAAGGAGTTATTTAGAATGTCGAAGAAGATACTTAGCGCGGAAGATTCTCCAGCAACACAAAAATTTATAAGTTTTACTTTAAAGTACAAAGGCTATGAGGTCGTCGTTGCCAATGACGGAATAGAGGCCTTGGAAAAGCTCTCTCAGGAAACATTCGATCTTGTAATCCTTGATATAATGATGCCGAGGATGAATGGCTTGGAGGTCTTAAAGGAGATAAAGACAAAGACACCTTACAAAGACCTTCCCATACTCATGCTGACGAGCGAAAAAGGTGATGCCGACAGAAAAGAGGCTATGAGCCTTGGAGCTTCAAACTTTTTAACAAAACCCTTTCAGCCGCCTGAGCTTATAAGTGCCGTTGAAAGTGCGCTTGGTGAATAATTTTTTTAAGCATTCTAAAGGTCAGGAGTAGTTAATTGAGCGACGATACGAATAATTTAGATCTAAAAGAACTCTACGGCGAATTTGTCGATGAGTCGCAAGATCTTCTCGAAGATATCGCAAGGGAACTTGTCGAGCTTGAGAAGATACCTTCGGACGTAGAACTGATAGATAAGATATTTAGAGCACTCCATACGCTCAAGGGGAATTCCGGCTTCATAGGTCTCCATGACCTTTCGGATATCGCCCATCATATGGAGAATGTCTTAGGTAAGCTGAGAGATAAAGAGTTTTCGTTCTTCCCCGCCATTAATACGGTTCTCTTTAAGGGATTAGACATATCGAAGACAATACTCATAGACTTTATAGAGAATAGAGAGGCGGACAATGACTATTCAGCTTTATCGGCAGAACTCGTAGCTCTCTTGGAGGGGCCTTCCGAAGCTGACCCGTCCACTGACTTAGCTGAAGCCGAAGAGCATCGTAGTGGTTCGGAAAGAAGGCAGGCCGAAGAGAGAAGGGCTTCTGTCGAGAAGACCGAGTCCGCATTTATGCGTGTGGCTACAAACCGCCTCGACAAACTCGTCAATCTCGCTGGAGAGTTGGCGGCCGGGCGTTCAAGGTTATTACAATTAAAGGGTGAGCTTAACAGCAAGGCCTTCGATGATGTCGCTTCATTTATAGCGTCAATATCGGCACAGCTCCAAAGCGAAGTACTTTCCATTCGCATGGTTCCAATAAAGCAATTATTCAATAAATTCTTTAGAC